>NZ_JBHZEJ010000087.1:0-32844 GCF_042756365.1 Streptomyces sp. NPDC059092 | reverse complement strand
ACATCACAGCGATCAGCTCAGCAACAGTCACCCGGCATGATCACGAGTCATCGTGATCGACATCTTGGATTTCACGGAACTCGCGACAGAGCCTGAGATGCCCAGGCGGGTGGCCGTTGGAGGCCCAGGCGGGTGGCCATCAGAAAGCCAGGCGTGCGGCCGGTGGTGTTCCTGGGGTGCGGGTTAGTTCAAGAGGACCACTCTCTTCCCGGCGAGAGCCTCGGCGAGGCGATGCGAATCCCCGGTGGTGGTCACGAGATGAGCGTGACGCATGAGGCGATCGGTACTCGCGCCCGCGAGGGTCTTCGGCGTGATCGTGTCGAAGCCCGAGGGGTGGATGTTGCTAGTGCTGTGACCGTGAACGTTCACCAGCATGGGAAATGATGGGTTTCCCGTCCAGTTAGGGCCGTGGTGTCGCCGTCAGTTCATCGTTGAGCATCGGCGATGAGAGCGTCGACCTCTTTGGCGAGGGCGGTGATGTCGACGGTCTGGGCGGTGTCGGCGATCAGAGCGTGCCCGTCCAGTCCGAGCGGTCCTGGGTGGGCGGCCCAGACAGCGACGTGGTCGCTGATTTCCTCGCGGGTAAGGTCCTGGTCGAGGTGGCCGGGGTGGCGTTTACGTGTCCGGAACCGTTCAGCGACAAGTCCGGTATCGCAGTCGCAGAACACCTCGACCAGCTGGGCATCGAGTTGGCGGAGCCGGGCGGGGGCGGCGTCGCGGTGCCACCAGTTGACGAGGACAGCTCGCCCGGCGTCGGCAGCGAGCGCGAACAGGATGTCGTCGCTGGCCCGGCTCAGTCGGCAGCGCCATGCCCGATCGCCGATGCCGAGGGAGTCGTAGAGCGATTCCAGGATCACGTCTTTGTCGATGACCGGCAGGCCGAGTTCCGCGGCAAGTCCGCGGGCCAGGGTGCTCTTGCCGCTGGCCGGCAGACCGGAGACGATCACGAAGGCGTTGCCGATCACCACGTCAGTGTGTCGCAGCCCGTTTTCCGGGCTGCCCGCAGGGTGAGGCCGACGCTGCTTCCGTTCCGCTCAGGCCGCTGTTGGCAGTGGCCTGCCGCCCCAGCGGATGGCTTTCTCGCTGCGGACGCGGGCACGTTCGCGTCGCTGGGCGGCCAGGACGTCGGGGTGGCGGGCGTTGTTGTTGCGCCAGCGCAGGTAGGCATGCAGGGCACAGGTCCGGACGGTGTGGTTGGGGTGGTGGGAGTTGGCGAGGGTGAACTGCCGCAGGGGTCCGAAGTGGGCCTCGATGGGGTTGGCCCAGGACGCGTAGGTAGGGGTGAAGCACAGCTCGACCTTGTTCTTGGCCGCCCACCGTTTCATCCGCCAGTTCGTGTGGGCGGAGAGATTGTCGAGGATCACGTAGATCGGGCCGCCCGTCCGGACGGGCGGCCCGGATCGTTCGCATGGCTGCCCAGGTGTGGTCGATGCCCTTGCGTCTGTGGTTGACGCCCCACATCTGGTCGTCCCGACGGAGTAGCAGCCGTGGAAATAGTGAGTCCGTGGGTGCGCCGGAACGTAGCCGGCAGCCGGTCGGGGCGGCCTTGTTCGGCCCAGCAGGAGCCGGCTGTCGGGCGGATGCCCAGCGGTCCGAACTCGTCGAAGGCGAAGGTGCGGTCGGGACGTTCGTTGATCGCGCACTCGACGCGGGCGAGCGTGGCGTCGAAGTCCGGGTCCGGGGACTCCTTAAGGTCTTCGTGCGCTGGAAGGAGACCCCGTGGCGGGCCGGTAAGCAGCGCAGGGCCTCCCGGCCGATTCGGACGGGCCGGGTGGTGTTCCTGCGCAGGTGATCGGCGAGCTTGCGGATCGACCAGCGGGTGAAGGGCTGGCCGAGTTTGGCCGGTCGGGTGGTGGCCGTCGCCACGACGAAGTCCTCGTCGTCACGGTTGAGCAGGCGGGGACGGCCTCCCGCCCAGCGAGGGTTCAGGCATGCGAGCCCGATCTCGTCGAACTTGTGGATCACGTCACGCACGTGTCCTCGTCCGCCTGCACCAACCGCGCGATCACCGGGACCGCGCTGCCGCCTGCCGAGGCCAGCAGCATCATCGCCCGCCGGAACCGCACCGAGCTGGTACTGCTCCGCCGCACGACCTGCCGCAGTTTCTGCCCCTCCTGCTCGGTCAGCCCACGAACCCGGACCGGTTGCGCCATCCCGCCTCCCCACTGGTCCGGGAAAGCATTTCCAACCAGCACCACGAGCAACCCGGCGAACCTTCCCGGTCAGAGCACTAGCCGGTAACCGGGCGGACTTCCGCCTCGCCGTTCCCGGACCGGTCCCCGGCCGGGACGGGCGGGGTGTCGGCGCGGGTGTCGTATCGTGCTCGGGCGCTGTCGACGTCCGCCAAGTGCTCGATGGTCCACTCCAGGAGAGGCACGGTGGCTTCGCGGAGCGTTCTGCCCAGCGGGGTCAGTTCGTAGCTGACGTGGGGCGGCATGACGTTGTGGATGGTACGGGTCACGATGCCGTCCCGCTCCAGGCCGCGCAGGGTCACGGTGAGCATGCGCTGGCTGATCCCGTCGATGCCCCGCTTGAGCTCGGTGAAGCGGCGCGGCCCCTGGCTGAGGTTGCACACCACCAGCAGTGACCACTTGTCCCCGACCATGGCCAGGACGACGCGGCTGCGGCCCCCGTTCCGCCGCCCCGGCCGCGGCTCGCTGTCCGTCGCGCCCATCGTTACCTCCAGGGAACCGCGGCACCGCAATGTGCCTTATTGCCGGGACGCCGTTGAGCGCACCATCATGATCGTGGTTCCCGAAGAGTACCGGGATACGAATGGTAACCGCCACGGTTCCGTGCGCCCCGGCCGCGCCCCCTCACCCCGAGAAAGAAGACCGCTCCAAGCATGTCAACATTTCTACTCGTACACGGTGCCTGGCACAGCGGACGGACCTGGGAGCGGGTGACCCCGCTGCTGGAGGCGGCCGGACACCGCGTACTCGCGCCGTCCCTGACCGGCTACGGCGACAAGGCGCACCTGCTCGGCCCCGAAGTCGGGCTCGATACCCATGTCGACGACATCGTCGGGCTGATCGACGAGGAGAACCTCACCGACGTGGTCCTCGTGGGCCACAGCTACGCGGGCGCGGTCATCTCCTCCACCGCCAACCAGGTCCCGGACCGGATCGCGCACCTGGTCCACGTCGACTCGATGGTCCCGCAGGACGGCGAGAGCGTGGTCGACGCCCTGCCCCGCCTACAGACGCTGATCGACCTTGCCGCGAAGTCCGACAGTCCCTGGCGCATTCCGCCGCCCCCGGAACAGCCCCCGCCGCTCGGCCTGTTCGGGATCACCGACCCCGCCGACATCGCCTGGCTGCGCACGATCCTCTCCGACCACCCGGTGCGCTGCCTCCGGCAACCGGTCCGACTGGACAACCCGGCCGCGAACGCCATCCCGCGCACCCACATCCGCTGCGTCGACGTCAATGCCGAGGGCCTCACCCTGCCACCCGTCCCCCCGGTACAGCCGGGCGGCTTCCCGGCACGGGTGTGGAATCTGCCGACCGGCCACGCATGCATGGTCACCATGCCCCGCGAACTCAGCGAACTGCTCCTCAAGGCAGCCGATCACAACTCACCAGCACCCTCGGGCCGCGAGTACGACGCGGCACCCCGGACAGACTTGGAGCAGACCATGCCTACCGAACCGATGCCGAGCCACCAGGCTGTCGGGAATCTGATCGCGCGTTACGCCGAACTCGTGGACGACGGCGATTTCGCGGGACTCGGCGACCTCTTCGCCGATGCCACCCTGACAGCCGGCGGCGAGCCGGTGAGCGGCCGTGACGCGGTCGAGAAGCTGTGCCACGACATGATGATCGTCTACGCCGACGGCACACCGCGAACCCAGCACGTCACGACCAATGTCACCATCGAGGTCGACGAACAGGCGAACACGGCCGTCTCGCGTTCGTACGTCACCGTGCTGCAGGCACTGCCCGGTCTGCCGCTGCAACCCATCGCCGGGGGCCGGTACCACGACCGCTTCGAGCGCCGTGACGGGCAGTGGCGCTTCGCGGAGCGACGACTGCGCATCCACCTCGTCGGCGATGTGAGTCACCATCTGCGCCAGGCCGCCGCACAGCAGTAGTCCCCGGACCACGATGGCAACTCGCCATCGCAAGGCGCCAGGTCGTCCTCATACTGGGTCATATATGGACGATCCGGCAACATAGCGCAGCGCCGTGCCAGCCCGTCACGTGCCCCCGGTTACTGGAACATGCTCCTAGCAGGTGCCGGCCTCGTGCCGGAGTGCCTGCGGGACCTTTACGCGGAACTGGACGACGCGCTCACGACGTGGGGCGAGGCCGAGGTGGCGCCGTTGTGGCACTACATCGCCTACCGGCGGCTGGTGAACGTTGCATCGGTGATCTTCCATCCGAAGTACGAGGCAATCCTGGTCTATCTCAGACTCGCCCCGGACACCGTCACATTGAAGGAGGGCTTCACTCGGGACATGGGCGGTATCGGGCACCTGGGAACCGGGGACCTGGAGGTGCGTCTCGCGTCGGCAGCCGACCTGGAGCGGGCAACTCCGCTGATCCGCCGAGCATTCGAAGCAGCCTGACCCGTAGACGGCCACTCCGGCAATCCCCTGCAAGCGCCGCGCCGCAGGTGAACGACGCCTCCTCGCCCGTCACCCGCCGGTCCGGCGAAGCGATGAGATGCCTCCCCGTAAATAATTTCGAATTGCCGGAGGCTGTATCTGTCGCGGTGCGGGCCGCTCACCAATCCCGCAAGGGCGAGGTTGTGGAGGCTGGCCATGCCGAGCGTAGCGTGGTGGACGCCCTTGCCTTTGAGACAGCAGTCACGGAGATTTTCCAGGTTTACATGCGGGCGAAGACGTGCTCGACGCCGGCGGACCTGCTTATGGGACGTGTTGTGCGCCTGCTTTCCGTCGGGCAGGTCTTCGCCTTTTCTTCGGCGGTCCGGCCAAGCAAATATCACCCACAGCCACCATCCGTCGGGGAGGGGGCGCGGCCTGGCTACCCGGGCGCTCCTCTTCGTGTCCCATTACACGGCCAACGAGGGGAGGGAAGAGGCGGTAATCCAGGTGGCGCCGGAGAATCCCGCATCCACCGCAGTCGCACGGCGGGCAGGATTCGCCCCCGGCAAGCAGCCACACAGCAAGGACGGCACACAGTTCCACTGGTACATCCGGGACCTGCGCGTCGCTCCCCAGCAACGACCAACAGTTACCGGACAACCCTCAGCCTCGCTTGAAACACATCAGAGCCACGTTCACCTCGCCACCCGATCTCGCCGTAGGCCGTGCCACCTGGCCGGGTTCGATCGATACTGGAAGGGGCGGCAGCCCCGCCGCGTCGGACCACCTCACAGGGAGCTGATGATGTATCAGAAAAGTCAGCATGAGGTCAGCATCGGTACCGCCGGACCCCGCTTCGAAGCCCCGGACACCGCCAAGATCACAAAGCACCCGCACACACCCTGACCTGCAAAAACGCCGGTCAGAGGCACATCTGCTAGCCCACCTAGGAGATACCGTTGAAAATGCTCATCAATGTGCCGGAGACCGTGGTCGCGGATGCTCTGCGGGGCATGGCCGCCGCACATCCCGAGCTGTCCGTCGATGTCGACCGCCGCGTGGTGGTACGTGGCGACGCGCCCGTGGCCGGGAAAGTGGGGATCGTTTCCGGGGGCGGGTCCGGGCATGAGCCGTTGCACGGGGGGTTCGTCGGGCCCGGGATGCTGGCCGCCGCCTGTCCTGGTGAGGTTTTCACGTCTCCCGTGCCTGATCAGATGGTGCGGGCCGCCGCTGCCGTGGACAGTGGGGCCGGGGTGCTGTTCGTCGTCAAGAACTACACGGGCGACGTCCTGAACTTCGACATGGCCGCCGAGCTGGCCGAGGACGAAGGCATCCAGGTCGCGAAAGTGCTGGTCAACGACGATGTGGCGGTGACCGACAGCCTGTTCACCGCCGGGCGGCGCGGTACAGGGGCGACGCTGTTCGTCGAGAAGATGGCGGGCGCCGCCGCCGAGGAGGGGGCGCCGCTGGAGCGGGTCGAGGCGATCGGGCGGCGGGTGAACGAAGTGTCCCGGAGCTTCGGGGTCGCCCTCAGCGCCGTCACCACGCCCGCCAAGGGCAGCCCGACCTTTGATCTGCCCGACGGCGAGCTGGAACTGGGCATCGGCATTCACGGGGAGCCCGGGCGCGAGCGGCGCGCGATGATGACCTCGCGGGAGATCGCGGACGTCGTCGTGCACGCCGTACTGGACGATCTGCGTCCTTCGGGCCCGGTGATCGCCCTCGTGAACGGCATGGGCGGTACGCCGCTGCTGGAGCTGTACGGATTCAACGCCGAGGTCCAGCGGGTGCTGGGCGAGCGGGGCGTGGCGGTGGCCCGTACCCTCGTCGGCAACTATGTGACCTCGCTCGACATGGCGGGCTGCTCGGTCACCCTCTGTCAGGTGGACGAGGAGCTGCTGCGGCTGTGGGACGCGCCGGTCGAGACCCCCGCGCTGCGCTGGGGCCGCTGAGCGCCCGTCACCACGGTGACGGTTCGCGGTGGAGCGGGGCGGGCACGGCAGGACAGGGACGTGGGGAACGTTCCACGGGGTGAGGAGAGCACGTGACTGACGAGACAGCGGAGCGCACGCTCGACGCCGGCTTCTTCCGGCGCTGGCTGGGGGTGGCCGCGGCCGGTGCGGTGGAGCAGGCCGCGGACCGGCTGACGGAGCTGGACTCGGCCATCGGGGACGCCGACCACGGCAGCAATCTCCAGCGCGGATTCCGGGCCGTCACGACCGGGCTGGAGGAGGAGGCGCCCGCCTCGCCCGGGGCCGTGCTGATCCTGGCGGGACGCCTGCTCATCTCCACCGTGGGCGGCGCGTCCGGTCCGTTGTACGGAACGCTGCTGCGGCGTACGGGAAAGGCGCTCGGGGAGGCCGCTGAGGTCACGCCTGCGGAGTTCGCCGAGGCGCTGCGGGCCGGGGTGGCGGCGGTGGCGCAGCTCGGTGGGGCCGCGCCCGGGGACAAGACGATGATCGACGCGCTGGAGCCCGCGGTCGAGGCGCTGGGTGCGGCGCCGGTGTCGGCGGGCACGTCGTTCCGGGCGGCGGCGGAGGCCGCCGAGCGGGGCGCGGTGGCGACCGTACCCCTCCAGGCGCGCAAGGGCAGGGCGAGCTATCTGGGCGAGCGCAGCATCGGGCACCAGGACCCGGGCGCCACGTCGTCCGCCCTGCTGATCGCCGCCCTCGCCGACACGGCGGAGGCGGCCCGATGAGTGCCGGACAGCAGGTGGGGATCGTGCTCGTGTCCCACAGTGCGGCGGTCGCCACGGCCGTCGCCGACCTCGCGCGGGGGCTGGCGGGCGGCGGTGTCGCGCCGGTCGCGGCCGCGGGGGGCACGGAGGACGGCGGGCTCGGGACCAGTTCCGAGCTGATCTCGGCCGCGGCGGCGGAGGTGGACCGTGGTGCGGGGGTCGCTCTGCTGGTGGATCTGGGCAGCGCCGTGCTGACGGTGAAGGCGCTGCTCGCCGAGGGTGACGAGCTGCCGGAGGGGGCACGGCTGGTGGACGCGCCGTTCGTGGAGGGAGCGGTGGCCGCGTACGTCACCGCCTCGGCGGGCGGGGATCTGGACGCGGTGGTGGCCGCGGCCGCGGAGGCGTACCAGTACCGCAAGGAGTGAGCCGTATCCGTACGGAATTCGCCCCGGGCCGGGGATACGGCGTGTACTCGTCGTGATCCGGGCACCCCGCCACCGGAGTACCGAGGCTGGGTGCGGCGCCGCTCGGGCCGGTCGTGCCCGTGCTGTCGACGCCGCGGGCCGGTGGCCGGCCGAAGCGCGCTCCAGAGGGGCGGGAGCGCGCGTTCAGAAGGGTGTGGCCGCCTGGAGCACGAGGAAGAGGGTGACCATGGCGTTCGCCGAGGACAGGGCGGAGCCGACCGTTCCGGCCGCCGCGGCCCAGACGGCCAGGCCCACCGCGGTACGCACCGACGGCCAGTGGACGGCCGACGGCGCGGGCCCCAGCAGCGCGGCCACCCGGCGCGGGACGGGGCCGGGGCTCGGCGCGGCGAACCCGGCCAGCGTCGGCGCCGGGGTGCCCCGGGAGACGAGCGCGGCCTTGCCGATGGCGCGGGCCACGACCGTGCGCTCGCCGGTCACCCGCGCCGCGTCCTCGTCCGCCCAGCGCTCACTGGTGTAGGCGACCGCCGTACGCAGCGGGCGCAGCAGCGGGTTGGCGCGGGCGGCGAGCCGTACGGTCAGCAGGAACCGGTGGTGCCGGCCCGCGAGGTGCGCCCGTTCGTGCGCGATCAGGGCGTCCCTTTCCCGGTCGTCGAGGCAGGCGAGCATCCCCGTGGACACCACGATCCGTCCGCTTCCGCCGGCCGCCGCGCCCGTACCGTCCCCGTCACCCGCCCCGGTACGGGACGGCCCGGGGCCCGGGAGCGCGTAGGCGTACGGTGCCTCGTCGGCCAGGACGGCCAGCTCGCCGCCGGGCAGACCGGCCAGGGCCTCCTGCGCGCGGCGGCGTACGCGCCGGTGGCGCCAGGCCGCGTACCCGCAGGACACGGCGACCGCGGCGAGGGCGGCGATGGCCGCCTTGCCCGCTATCTCGTCGTACGGGACCGCCTCGCGGACCTCGGGGTCCGACCAGGCGTCGGGCAGCGGGTTGCCGGGGAGTTGCGCCGTACCGACGACCATCAGCAGGCCGAGGCAGAGCGTGCTGCACACCGCGAGGACGGCGGCGAGCGCGGACAGCAGCCGGGTGGCGACCCGGGGGTGCAGATGGAGTTCGGCGAGGCGCGCGACGGGCAGTGCGGTCAGCGGCAGTACGAGCGGCAGAAAGACGAACATCCCCATCCCGGTCAGCCCTCCGCCCCGCCCTCGGGAAAGCCGTCCCCGTGCGTGAAGCCTCCGGGTGTGAAGCCTCCGGGTGTGAAGCGTCCTGGTGTGAAGCGTCCGGGTGTCATGTCTCCGGGGAAGCCGCCTCCGGGTGTTCCGTCCCCGGGAAAGCCGCCGACGGGGAAGCCGTCCTCGGGGAGGGCCAGCAGATCGCGCAGCAGCCGTTCGTCGTCCGGCGAGAGCGTGGTGACGAAGCGGGCCAGGACGGCCTCGCGGTCCGTCTCGCCGTCGAGCACCTTGCGCATCCGCAGGGCGGCGAGCCCGGCTTCGTCGGAGGCCGCGCGCCACTCGAACGAGCGACCCGCGCGCTCCCGGGTGACCGCCCGTTTGGCCTGGAGCCGGGTCAGGATGGTCATGACCGTCGTGTACGCGAGGTTCCCGCCGATCCTTTCCTGCACCCAGGCCGCGGTGGCGGGACCCGGGGCCTGCCGGAGCGCGGCGAGGACCTGCGCCTCCAGTTCGCCCTGGCCGCGCCGTCGGGGGCGCTCGTCAGGACTGCCGTGCACGGTCACCGTTGTCTCCCTCCGGCCGCGCGGACGCACCACGGGGCGAGCGGACCATGCTACGGAGCCGGTGACCGGCGCCGCCCGGCCGGGCCCCCGTACCGGGGCGGACACCGGCCAGGAGAGCGGGCCGGATCTCGCTCCCGTTCGCTTCTACACTCCTGTAGATTTTACTTCCGCATGACCGATTCAGCTCAGCTCAGGAGGAGCAGCGTGGGAGTTTCCCTGTCCAAAGGCGGCAATGTCTCGCTCAGCAAGGAGGCACCGGGCCTGACAGCGGTCCTTGTCGGCCTCGGCTGGGACGTCCGGACGACGACCGGTACCGACTACGACCTCGACGCCAGCGCCCTGCTGTGCGAGGAGTCCGGGAAGGTCGCCTCCGACCAGCACTTCATCTTCTACAACAACCTCAAGAGCCCGGACGGCTCCGTCGAGCACACCGGCGACAACCTGACCGGCGAGGGCGAGGGTGACGACGAGACCGTCAAGGTCGACCTGGCCAATGTGCCGGCCCAGGTGTCGAAGATCGTCTTCCCGGTGTCGATCCACGACGCGGAGAACCGTGGCCAGAGCTTCGGTCAGGTCCGTAACGCGTACATCCGGGTGGTCAACCAGGCGGGCGGCGCCGAGCTGGCCCGCTACGACCTGAGCGAGGACGCGGCCACGGAGACGGCGATGGTCTTCGGCGAGCTGTACCGCAACGGCGCGGAGTGGAAGTTCCGCGCGGTCGGCCAGGGGTACGCCTCGGGTCTCTCGGGCATCGCCGCGGACTTCGGCGTCGGGGTCTGACACCGGTGCCGGCCCACGGCCGGCACCACCAGGGCAGGGGCACAGGACGCAGGGCGCGCGTCCTGTGCCCCGTTCACCTTCCGGGGCCGAGCCGGGGGCCGGGGCAGGCCGAGACCGGGCGGTCAGCCCTGGCTGGGCGCCGTGTCGTTCGCCTCCGGTACGGCCGGTTCGGCCCGCGCGGACGACTCGGGCCGGCCGGAGGGCTCCGCCTTCACGAGCGGTACGGGGGTGGGGGCGGCCGGCGCCGGGGCCGGGGCCTTGGAACCGCCGGTGATCCGGCGGGCCAGCGGCTCCGTCCAGCGCGCGGCCAGCGGGCCGAGGATCACCAGGATGAGGACGTACGCGGTGGCCAGCGGGCCGATCCGCGGTTCGACTCCGACGGCCAGACCGGCGATGACGATGGAGAACTCACCGCGGGCCACGAGGGTGCCGCCGGTCCGCCAGCGGCCGGCCGTCCTGACTCCGGCGCGCTTCGCCGCGTACCAGCCGGTGGCGATCTTCGTCAGGGTGGTGACGGTCGCCAGGATGAGGGCGGGCACCAGGACCGGCGGGATGGCGGCCGGGTCGGTGTTCAGGCCGAAGAAGACGAAGAAGACGGCGGCGAACAGGTCGCGCAGCGGGGCCAGCAGATTGTGCGCGCCCTCGGCGACCTCACCGGAGAGCGCGATGCCGACGAGGAACGCGCCGACGGCGGCGGACACCTGAAGCTCCTGCGCGACCCCGGCGACGAGCACGGTGAGGCCGAGGACGACCAGCAGCAGCATCTCGGGGTTGTCGGAGGAGACCGCGCGGCTGATCAGCCGGCCGTGACGCAGCGCCAGGTAGAGCACCGCGCCGACGGTGCCGAGCGAGATCAGCAGCGTCAGGCTGCCGCCGGCGAGGCTGAGCCCGGCGAGCAGGGCGGTGAGCAGCGGCAGGTAGACGGCCATGGCCAGGTCCTCGATGACGAGGACGCCGAGGATCACGGGGGTCTCGCGGTTGCCGAGGCGGCCGAGGTCACCGAGGACCTTGGCGATCACTCCGGAGGAGGAGATCCAGGTGACACCGGCCAGGGCCACCGCGGCGACCGGCCCCCAGCCCAGGATCAGCGCGGCGACGGCGCCCGGCACGGCGTTCAGGACGAAGTCCACGATGCCGGAGGGGTACTGCGTCTTGAGGTTGGAGACGAGTTCGGACGCGCTGTACTCCAGCCCCAGCAGGAGCAGAAGCAGGATCACGCCTATCTCGGCGCCGGTGGCGACGAACTCCTCACTCGCGTTGAGCGGGAGGAGTCCGCCGTGCCCGAAGGCGAGTCCGGCGAGCAGGTAGAGGGGGATGGCGGAGAAGCCCACGCGGCCGGCGAGCCGCCCGAGTATCCCCAGGCCCAGGATGATGGCCCCGAGTTCGATGAGCAGTGCGGTGGTCTCGTGCACGGGCGCTTTATCCTCCGGTGATCAGTTCGGCGACGGCGTCCACGCCTTCCCGGGTGCCGACGACGACGAGCGTGTCCCCCAGGGCGAAGCGGAAGTCCGGGGTGGGCGAGGGGAAGGCGTCGGTGCGGCGCAGGACGGCGACGATGGAGGCGCCGGTGCGGCTGCGTACTTGGGTCGCGCCGAGCGTCCGGCCGACGTACGGGGAACGCTTGGTGACCGGGATGTGCTCGGTGACCAGGTCGATCTCGATGTGCTGGTGGAGATGGGCGACGGGGTCGGGCGTCAGGAGCTTGCAGAGCGCGGTCGCCTCGTGCGGGGCGAGGGTCGCGGCGTCCCGGCAGTTGTCGTCGTCCTCGGGGTCGTGGAAGGCGAGGATGCGGCGCCCGTCCTGGTGCACGACGACCGAGAGATGCTTTCCCGCTTCCGTGTTGAGGTCGTAGCGGGTGCCGACCCCGGGAAGGGTGGTCTTGCTGACGTGAGCGGTGTGCTCCATAGGAAACGGCTCCATGCGGGCGTGGCGTGAGGGTGTGCGGGCATGCTGACCCCTGGTGCGGTGACGGGGCATGACTGCGTCAGCCGTCCGCCACCGGACAGGGATTCTGCATCATGCGTCGCGAGGAAGCACCTGTAAGGGGATCCGCGATGCGATGGACACCGTGCCGACCGACCGGACGCGGGGGACCGACAGAGGTACGCGTCTCATGGAACCGCCCCCTCCGCCCCCGCGAATTCGACCGACCGCCCAGCATCTCAGTCATGGGCGGGCCAACGCTCAAGAGAGCGTTGGCCATCTCCGAACTATTTTAACGTAAAATAATTTGTGAGGTTTGTGGCCTATACAACGAAAAGAACCGCCGGAGACTCCGGCGGTTCGTCCTTCCCGGCGGCGCGCGCCTGCCGGGGTGAGGGGGCTGTTAACCGTGAGGCGGGCCGATGCCCTGCCTGACCCGGGCACGGTCGGGGTCGAAGAGATGCCCGGCGATCCCCGCCAGTACCAGCCCTCCCGCGATGAGGAGCCCATGGCCGAGGACGATGCCCAGGGCCAGGCCGCCGAGCGCGACGGCCAGCGTCAGCCAGGCGGTGCCGTGCCGGTACTCGCGGGGGCGGCACGGGGTGCCCGCCTCCAGCGCGTGGAAGAACCGGGGGTCGTCGTGGCGGAGCCGCTCCGCCAGGTCACCGAGCCGTCGGTCCTCGTTCGTCGTCATGGTCCGCCTCCCCGCCGCTGTAAGGCCGTTCCGTCCCGCCGGGCCCGCCGTGGCCGCGCCGTGCCCCGCCGCTCCGCCCGCGCGCCGCTCCGCCCGCCCGCGTTCGCCCGCCCGCCCTGCCCGGCGCGTACATGACGTACATCACGCACGTCCCGTACGTACGTTTCCGTCGCCGTCCCTCCCCGGGCGGTGTCCCCCTACGATCGCCGGTCGCCGCGCTCCCGCGCCATCCGCGTCGACACCCACATCGGGGGGTGGGCGACATGTAGACGCGTGGGGGTGGCGTGGCCGTGGTCGGGCCTCTCCTCCCGCGCGGGTGATAGTGGGGACGTCACCTGCGAGGAGGCCATGCCCGTGTCCCTGTTCTGGCGGATCTTTCTGCTCAACGCCGCGGTACTGTTCGCGGCCACCGCCCTGCTGCTGCTCGGCCCCGTCACCGTGTCCGCCCCCGTGCTGCTCACGGAAGCCCTGATCATGGCCCTCGGGCTGGTGGCCATGCTCGTCGCCAACGCCGCGCTGCTGCGCGTGGGGCTCTCTCCGCTGCAACGGCTCACCCGGGCGATGACGACGACCGATCTGCTGCGCCCCGGCCGCCGGCCCGCCGTGTCGGGACACGGCGAGATCGCGGAGCTCATCATGACCTTCAACACGATGCTCGACCGGCTGGAGGCCGAACGGGCGGCGAGCAGCGGACTCGCGCTCTCCGCGCAGGAGGCCGAACGCCGCCGGATCGCGCGGGAGTTGCACGACGAGGTGGGCCAGACCCTCACCGCCGTGCTGCTCGAACTGAAGCGGGTCGCCGACGGGGCCCCCGCCCCGCTGCGCGCCGACCTCCTCCACGTACAGGAGACGACGCGCGACAGCCTCGACGAGATCCGCCGGATCGCGCGCCGGCTGCGCCCCGGCGTACTGGAGGAGTTGGGGCTGATCAGCGCGCTCAAGGCGCTGACCACCGAGATCACCACGCACACCGGGCTGACGGTCCGGCAGCGTTTCGAGAGCGATCTGCCGGCGCTGGGCGAGGATGTCGAACTGGTCGTCTACCGGGTGGCGCAGGAGGGGCTGACCAACATCGTCCGTCACGCGGACGCGGGCCTGGTCGATCTCGCGCTCCGGCGCACGCCCACCGGGGTGGAACTGCTCCTCGCGGACGACGGCCGCGGCGTGGGTACGGCGACCGAGGGGGCGGGGATCAGGGGCATGCGGGAACGGGCCCTGCTGATCGGGGCCGAGGTCACCGTGGGCCCCGGCGGGGGCGACGTACGGGGAGACAGGCGGGAACGGACGGCGGGACAGGGCGGCGGAACCGGCGTACGCCTGCGTGTGCCGATCAGGAACGGGAGCAACTGACCATGGCCGAGACGACACCGACCCGCATCCTGCTCGCGGACGACCACGCGCTGGTCCGCCGCGGGGTCCGGCTGATCCTCGACAACGAACCGGACCTGACGGTCGTCGGCGAGGCCGGGGACGGGGCCGAGGCCATCGAACTGGCCCGCGCCGAACGCCCGGACCTGGTGATCCTGGACATCGCGATGCCCCGGCTGACCGGCCTTCAGGCGGCGCGCGAACTCTCCCGGCTCCAGCCGGGGACCCGCATCCTGATGCTGACCATGTACGACAACGAGCAGTACTTCTTCGAGGCGTTGAAGGCCGGGGCGAGCGGCTACGTCCTCAAGTCCGTCGCGGACCGCGATCTGGTGGAGGCGTGCCGGGCGGCGATGCGCGACGAGCCCTTCCTCTACCCGGGGGCGGTGACGGCCCTGATCCGGAACTATCTCGACCGGGTACGGCAGGGCGACGGCATCCCGGACAGCGCCGTCACCCCGCGGGAGGAGGAGATCCTCAAGCTGGTGGCCGAGGGACACACCTCCAAGGAGATCGCCGGTCTGCTGCTCATCAGCGCCAAGACCGTGGAGCGCCACCGCGCCAACCTCCTCCAGAAGCTGGGGCTGCGCGACCGGCTGGAACTGACGCGGTACGCGATCCGGGCCGGTCTGATCGAACCCTAGGACCTCCCGGTACCCCTCCCCCGGCGCCCCTCCCCCGGTCCGCGTTTTCTTCCGTTCCTCTTACCGGCGCGCGTTTGGAGTCCGCGCGCCCGGTGTTGGGCAGAGAGTTGGGGGGTGTCCCGAACCCGCGTACGGATACGGCGCCCCGGACACCGCACCAACACGAGCGGAACGAGGCGAGGCATGAACCCGGGCAACGGCTGGGAGTTCACGGACGATCGAGGCCGGCTCACCACGGCGACGGACCGTCCGACACGGGTGGTGGCCTACGTACAGGCCGGAGCGACGCTGTGGGACCACGGAGTGCGCCCCCTGGGGATCTTCGGTTCCCACCATGACGGAGAGACGCCGGACCCGGCGAAGGCGGGCGAGCTGCCCCTCGCCGAGCTGCGTTCCTTCGGCGCGGGCAGCGCCTTCGACCTGGAGGCCGTCCACGCCGCGGAGGCGGATCTGGTGGTCGCCGTGGGCTACGGCACAGGACAGGTGTACGGCATCGACCCGGAGGCCGCCAAGCGCCTGGAGGAGCAGATTCCGGTCGTCGTGATCGAGGTGGGGAAGGACCGTTCGCTCGGCTCCATCAGGGACCGGTTCTCGGAGCTGGCGCGCTCGCTGCGCGCACCGCTGGAGCCAGCGGTGGCGGAGCTGGAGCGCGCGGAGGCGCGGCTGCGCGCCCGGGCGGCGGGGCCGGCGCGCCCCCGGGTGCTGGCGCTCTCCGCGGCCGGGCCGGACACGGCGTACCTGGCCAGGCCGGGCACCTGGCCCGACCTGCGGGCGCTGACGGAGCTGGGGGTCGACCTCATCTCGCCGGAGGAGGGCGGCGGGGCCAACTGGCGCACGGTCGAGTGGTCCGAGGCCGCCGCGCTGGCCCCGGACATCGTTCTCGCGGACGTACGAGCGAACGCGGCGCCGCGCGAGCTGCTTCAGGACAACGCGCACTGGCGGGCCATCGAGGCGCGGGCGCGGATCGTGCCGTGGAACCCGGAGGCGCCGTCCAGCCACCGCGCGCACGCCCGCTCGCTCGACACGGTCACCGACGCCCTGGCGGCGGTCGGAACGGACACGGCGCACGGCGTGTAGCCGCGCTGCCGGCCGCGCGGGCTGCGTGTGCGCACGGCCTGGCGGCGCTGCCCGGGTGGATGCCCCGGCCGGGCGGTCGCGCTCGGGGCGCGCACCTCACGGCCGGGGCCGGCGCCGAGGGGCCAGGACCGTCTGCCCGGTCGGGGCCACGGAGACCGCCGCGAGCGGCGCGGCCCGGCGGCGCGGCCCGGACGCCTCAGCCCTTGCCGAAGAGGTACGCCGGGAAGGCGCCCGCGTCCCTCGCCGCCCGGGTGAAGCCCCCGGCCAGCTCGGTGAGGCGCGCGGTGGCGACCGGGCCGAGGTGGTCGTACGGGGCGGCGTCGAGGCGGTCGGTGAGTTCTTCGGCCTCACCGCGCAGGGCCGCCCCGGCCGCTGTGATGTCCCCCGCCTCGTCCAGCAGACCACGCTCGCGCAGCCCGTCCTGGGCGGCGGCCCACTGATCCGAGGACCATCCGCGGGTCTGCTGGAGGACGGCCGACGTCACGGCCTTGCCGGTGGCGCTGTGCAGGACCAACGCCTCGATCCCGGAGAGGCCGGCCACCAGCAGAGCGGCGAGGTGCCCGTCGCCCCGGTGCTCCCGCAGGAGGGTCGCGGCGTGCCACAGGGCCAGGTGCGGCTCCTCGGGCACGGGGAGGCCGGCGTTCGCTGCGTACAGCGGCCGTGCCTCGCGGCGACACGCCTCGGCGGCGCGCAGCGCCAGTTCGGCCGCCTCGGCCATCTCCTTCGACGTGAGGGCCTCCTCCCCGAGCAGCCGCCGCAGCGTCCCGTCGGCGCCGCGCAGCCGCGCGGCGAGCACCGCCTCCGGCGTGGTGACCGTCCACGCGGCGGGTATGTGCCGGGCCACGTGGTCGTGGTTGAAGTTGTAGAACGTCGCCGTGACCGTGCCGGCGCCGACCGGCCCGAGCGGGGCCGCGCGGCCCGCGAAGTAGGCCATGGCCCCCGGCTCCAGCCCGAGCGAGGTGAGTTCGTCGGCCAGCTCCGGTGCGAAGTACATGGCCGAGTGCAGGGGGTTGACCACGTTGTGGCAGCGGCGGCCGGGGGTCATGTCCATGGGGGCTCCTGAATTCGTCTGAGGTACCGCGGAGTCAGTCTGTGCGTACGGTCAGGTTCTCGGCGGTGCGCAGGACGTGCCGGGCGAGCCGGCCGGCGGCGCGCGCGGCGTCCCGGTCCAGGGCGGCTTCCTCCAGAGCCCGGTGCTCCCGCACGCCGTCCCGCTCCGGGACGGCGGCGCCGGACCAGTGCCTGGCCAGCTCGCTCGCCGTCCACAGGCGGTCGAAGCCGTCCAGGAGCACCGGGTTGCCGCAGCCTTCGAGCAGCGCGCGATGGAAGCGGCGGTGCGCCTCGGACCACTCGTCACAGACGTACGTACCGCCCGGTTCCCGCAACGGTGTGCGGGCGAGGTGGTGGTGGGCGGCCCGGACACGTACCTCCCAGTCGACGCCGCCCCGTTCGATCGACAGCCGGAGCATCGCCGTCTCGGTGACGGCACGGGCCTCCGCGATCCGCTGCCAGTGTTCGGCGTTCACCGCCGGGACCGCGAACCCCCGGTTGGGCAGCCGGACCGCGAGGCCCTCGCCCACCAGGCGGAGCAGGGCCTCGCGCGCGACGGCGAGGCTGACCTTCCCGGCGTTCGCCAGTTCCTGCGGCTTGAGTGCCTGCTCCGGCGCGAACACCCCGTGCAGGATCGCCGCGCGCAGCGTGGCGTACAGCCGCTCCGAGGGTGATCCGCCTTCCGTCATGGACCCACCGTAACAGATAATCGATTATTCATCCGATAATCGATTGCACCCGAGCTGTGCTGCGCGTACCCCCGCACGTACCCGTGAGGACGGCTCAGGCAACCGTCGCCCGAACGCGTCACATGTGGGCGCCGACAGCCGCTCCGGGGTGCGCCCTTCGTGTATTCGTTCCATTCCCTGGAGTAAGAAGGAGGCATGCGAGTCTGGAGCACGGCCGACATCCCTGACCTGACCGGCACCAGCGCGGTGGTCACCGGCGCCAACAGCGGGATCGGCGCGGCCGTCTCGCTCGCCCTGGCCCGGGCCGGCGCGCTGACCGTGCTGGCCTGTCGTGACCCGGAGCGCGGCGAGGACGCGGTGGCGGCGGTACGGGCGGCCGCACCCGGCGCCGAGGTACGCCTCGTCCGGCTCGATCTCGCCGACCTCGCCTCCGTACGCGAGGCGGCCGAGGCGCTGACCCGGACGGTGGACGGACAGCTCGATCTGCTGGTCAACAACGCCGGGGTGATGGCGCTGCCGCTGCGTCACACGGCCGACGGCTTCGAGATGCAGTTCGGCACCAACCACCTGGGCCACTTCGCCCTGACCGGCCTGCTGCTGCCGGTGCTGGGGGCGTCGGGGCCGTCCCGGGTGGTCTCGGTCTCCTCGCTCGCGCACCGGATCGGCGGGATGGACTTCGGCAATCTGGCCGGGGAGCGCGGCTACCGCAAGTGGCCCGCGTACGGTCAGGCCAAGCTCGCCAATCTGCTGTTCACGGCCGAGCTGGAGCGCCGGTCGCGGCTCACCGGCCGGGACATCCACGCGCTGGCGGCCCACCCCGGGCTCTCCGCGACCGAACTCGGCCAGGCGGGGCCCCTCATGGCGGGCAAACCGCTGGCCGCGAAGGCCGAACGGCTCACCCGCCTCTTCACCCAGCCCGCCTCCGTAGGAGCGCTACCGGTGCTGCGGGCGGCCACCGATCCGGCCGCGCGGGGCGGGGAGTACTACGGTCCGCGCGGGCCGCTGGAGGTACGGGGCGCCCCGGCGATCGCGCGGTCCTCGTCCCGCGCGCGGGACGCGGCGACGGCCGAGAGGCTGTGGGAGGTGTCCGCCCGGCTGACCGGCGTGACGCCGGACTTCGGCTGATCCGGGCCCAGGCGGGGAGGAGGAGGGAGCCGTCCCGTAGCACCGACCACCTCTTCCTCCCCGCCGGACACGGCCCGCCGCGCCCCCGTACGGCGCAACCGTTCATACGATCGGCCCGGTGGTGCCGCTCCAGAACCGGGGCACCCCTTTCCCCGCCGCCGGACCCTCCTTTACCGCGTCACACCCGGGAAACGTACGCGACACGCCCGAGCCACCCACGTCGGCAAACACGTCCTCGGCGTGGTGTTCGCATGGCGACCCGGTTTGCGGGTGCACAGACTTGACGGCATGTCGGGCGAACGAAGCGCGGGACTGCTGCTGCACCGGGTCACGGACTCCGGTGCCGCCGTGCTTCTCGGGCACATGGGCGGGCCGTTCTGGTCCGGCCGGGACGCCGCCGCCTGGTCGATCCCCAAGGGGGAGTACGAGGCCGGCGAGACGCCCGAGGCGGCTGCGCGCCGGGAGTTCCAGGAGGAGCTGGGGCTGCCGGTGCCCGAGGGGCCCTGGATCCCGCTCGGCGAGTCCCGGCAGCGGGGCGGCAAGACGGTCACCGTCTGGGCCGTCGAGGGAGATCTCGACCCGGACCTGGCCGTACCCGGCACCTTCACCATGGAATGGCCGCGGGGCTCCGGCGTCCTGCGGGAATTCCCCGAGCTGGACCGTTTCGCCTGGTTCTCCCTGGCGGACGCCGTGCGGCCGCTGGTGACGGGCCAGCGCGTCTTCCTGGACCGGCTGCGCCGGTGCATAGCCGACGGTCGTCCGCCGTCCCGGCCCGGCGGCTGAGCCGCCTCCCCGAGCAGGCCGCCGGGCGCGCGAGAAGCCCCGCACCCGTACGCCGACCACGGCACGCGGCGCCGGTGAGCCCTCACTTCGCGCCTCCGCCCGTCCCCCGCCCTCCCCGGACATCCAGGAAAGGGAACCTCTCCGTGCACTCACGCACGCACGTCTTCCTCACCGCCGGCACCGCGCTGCTGGCCGCGGCCGTGGTCCCCGCCACCGTGCTGCCCGCCCTCGCCGTACCCACGGGCCCGCCACCCGCCGCGGAACCCGCCACCGCGGCGCCGTCGACCGCGGCGCCGTCCACATCCGCACCGTCCACCGGCGCGCCGTCCGCTCCGGAACCCGCCGCCACGCGTGCGCCCGTACGGCGAGGCGCGGCCGGGCCCCCCGCCGAGGGCACGGTCAGTGCGGCGGCGCTGCTGGCCCGTGCCGGAGGCTGTGACCGGATCTCGGACGGGCTCTACCGCACCCGCGACGACACGCCGCCCACCGTCGCCGTCTGCGACGCGAAGGGCGCGGTGTTCTGGAAGGCCGACATGGACATCGACTGCGACGGCCAGCTCACGGCACGGTGCAACCACGAGTCGGACCCGTACTACCAGGAGCAGACCGCCTTCACCCAGACCGACGGCCGGCACCTCAACGCGGAGAAGCTGCCGTACATCGTCGTACCGATGACGAGTTCGATCTGGGACCACTCCTCGTCAGGGATCCACGGCGGGTCCGTCGCGGCCGTCATCCACGCCGACAAGGTGCAGTACGCCGTCGTCGGGGACATCGGGCCGCCGGGGATCATCGGGGAGGCGTCGCACGCGGCGGCGCGCGGGCTCGGCATCCTGACCGACCCGGCCGGGGGCGGTGTCCCCTCCGGGGTCACGTACATCGTCTTCAAGCACTCGCAGGTCTCCCCCATCGAGAACCACGACGCCGCCGTGCGGCTCGGCAACGAGCTGGCGAACAAGTTCCTCAGGGAGAACTGAGGGCCTGGGAGCCCGAGGACGGAGAAGGGGTGGTGGTGTGCGGGCCGGGCCTGAGCCCGTCGCACGCCACCACCCCCTCAGGGACGGCCGGAGGCCGTCGGTCAGACGATGCCCTCGGAGATCTCCGACTGCTCGCGGGCGTTGCCGTACGCCTGCGGGGTGCTGTACGAGCCGCGGGCGATGTACCACCAGGCGGTCGCCAGAACCAGGACGACGGCCAGCGCGATCACCGCGTAGTTCATCGAGTCGACGGTCACGGGGTTGGTCTGGGGCAGGCAGAAGAGCACGGTGACCAGGGCCACCCACACCACGGCGATCCAGCCGATCGGCTTGGACCAGCGGCCCAGGGTCCAGGGGCCCGGTTCGAAGCGGTCCTTGGCACGCAGCTTGAGGAAGATCGGGATGGCGTAGGCGGGCGTGATGCCGATGACGTTGATCGCCGTCACGGCGCCGTACGCGGTCGCGGAGTACAGGGAGGGGATGGCGAGCACGCCGGCGACGATGACCGACAGCCAGACCGCGGGCACCGGGGTCTGCGTACGGCCGCTGACGCGCCGCCACAGCGCGGAGCCCGGGAGCGCGTTGTCGCGGCTGAAGGCGAACACCATCCGGCTGGCCGCCGCGACCTCCGCGTTGCCGCAGAAGAGCTGCGCGACGATGACGAGCAGCAGCAGGGCCGTCGCGCCGCTGGTGCCGAGGGCGTCGATGAGGATCTGCGCGGGCGGCACGCCGGTGGCGCTGTTCTGGGCGCCGGCGTAGTCCTGGATCGCGAAGGTGAGGCCGGCCAGCAGCGCGAATCCGGCGACCCAGGAGACCCAGATGGCGCGGACGATGCCGCGCGCCGCCGTGACGGAGGCGTTCGAGGTCTCCTCGGAGAGGTGGGCGGAGGCGTCGTAGCCGCAGAAGGTGTACTGGGCGAGCAGCAGGCCGATGGCCGCGACGTAGAGCGGGTTCTGCCAGCCGGTGTCGTTCACGAACTCGGTGAAGACGAAGGAGGGCGACTGGTGGCTGTCAGGAACGATCGCGAGAGCGCCGACGATGACGGCGACGCCGGCCAGGTGCCACCACACGCTGATGGAGTTGAGCACACTGACCAGTCGGACGCCGAAGAGGTTCAGCACGGCGTGCAGGAAGAGAATGCAGAGGAATATGACGAAGGTCCAGCCGGGTGTGGGGCTGAATCCGAACTGGAGGTTGAGGAAGGCCCCGGTGAACAGCGCGGCGCCGTAGTCGATTCCGGCGATCGCGCCGAGCAGTCCGAGCAGGTTGAGCCAGCCGGTGTACCAGCCCCACTTGCGCCCGCCGAGCCGGTCGGCCATGTAGTAGAGGGCACCCGAGGTCGGGTACGCGCTGGTGACCTCGGCCAGCGCCATGCCGACGCAGAGGACGAAGAGTCCGACGCCCGCCCAGCCCCAGAGCATCACGGCCGGACCGCCGGTGCCCATGCCGAAGCCGTAGAGCGTCATGCAGCCGGAGAGGATGGATATGACGGAGAAGCTGATGGCGAAGTTGCCGAAGCCGCCCATACGGCGGGCGAGCACCGGCTGATAGCCCAGCTCACGCAGCCGCTTCTCTTCGTCGACCGCCGGCGCGGGTTCGGTCTTCGACCAGGTAGGCGGGGAAACGGACATGGAACTACCTCCGGAACGGAACACACGAAAGGGCGGGGACGGGGGAGAGAGCTGAGCGGGCGGAGGGGGACGGCCGCGGGGAGAGGGTCAAGCCAGGAGCGGTACGGGGCGCGGCTCAGCCGGGCGGGCCCTTACGGGAATCGCGCGCGGCGGTGAGACAGCGGCTCCGGGCCCGCAGGAACACGTCCTCGGCCTCGGCGGCGTCACCGGGTCTGCGCGTACGGTACGCCCAGGGCACCGAGACGTAGTACGGGCCGAGCGCCTCGAACACCCGGGCCGCCTCGCCGAATTGGAGGGCGCCCCACAGGGCGTGCGCGAGGTGGTTGAGGTCGAGCAGTGACGCCTCGGCCAGGACGGTGTGGTCGAACCAGAGGTTCAGCGCCCGCAGGGCGTCGCGGGTGGCGTCCTCGGTGACCCAGTGCAGGTCGAGGGCCTTCTCGTGGCCGTTGTCGCGGCGGTAGCGCTCGGTCCTGACGAACAGCGGCATGGCGTGCAGCGGCGAGCCCTCGGGGGCGGAGGAGGCGGCCCACTGGACGAAGTTGACGGCTTCCGAGAGGGAGCCGTCGGACCGCCGCGCGTACACGAACTGCAGCATGCGGTGGTACGCCTCGCGGTTGTAAGGATCGCGCTTGTCCACCTCGGCGAGCAGGGCCCACGGGCCGGGGAACAGCATCGGCCCCGGGGGCGGCAGCCGGTGTTCCTCCAGCCGCTGCCTGGTGTCGAGTTGGGACAGCGCCAGCAGACACACCCAGGGCACCGGGTCCTCGGGCGCCTGCCGCGCGGCGGTGCCGCACGCCTCCCACGCCTGCTGCCACAGCTCCTGGGTGCGCGCGTGCCCCTCGCGGTGGGCGCGTACGGCGCGTTCGACCAGGACGCGGGTGTGCATGACGCTCGCGGCGACGCTGCCGGGCTCCTCGCTCCGCCAGGCCTGTACGGCGTCGGATCCGGCGGCCACGGTGGCGAGCACCTGGGTGCGCTGGGTCCACAGGGACCAGTCGCGGGTCCCGTCGAGGAGGTTGCGCATCGAGACCCAGCGTCCGGTGCGCAACTCCTGCACGGCCGCGCGCAGATCGTTGTCGTGGCCGGCCGGGTGGTAGACGGGTCGGAAGTTCTCACTCGCCATCAGTGGTGCTCCGTCCGCCGGTTGGGCTCCGTCCGTGCGCAGGGTGGCTGGAAGGCGGAAGGGGCTAGCACCGGCTCTCCGCCCCCGTCCCTGGTGGTCCCGGGACCCGGAGGTGACGGGCGACGCAGTGGTCCAGGAGACCGCCGAGGAGGCGCCCGGATGAATGGATGGTCGACATAGATCCTCAAGGACAGTGGGGGGTGAAACGTTCCGGCTGGGTCATGCGAAGGCGCGGTCGTACCACGCCCACCGGCCGGGCGAGCTGATCGAGCACACCCTGCCGCTGCGGCGATCAGTGTAGGGGCCCTGATCCGGCCCTTCGAACACTTTGCTGATCTTTCGCAACTCTCCGTTGATCAAGCGAGGTTACGCCTCTGTCCCGCGGGAGCTCCCTGGCTCGCACGTGCCGGTGACGCAACGGGAGCGCTTCGGCGCTCCCGGTACCGATCGGTCCGCACCGGGGGCCTCCGTTCCCGCCGCGCCCCGCCTCCCCCTCTGACCTGCACCGCAGTGATCTGCGCCACGCCTGGTCCGGACCAGGCGTCCACCCCCTGTCCGGTGGGTGTCCCACGGTGCGGACGCGCCGTCCGTCCGCGCAGGGCGAACAGCCCACGCCGTCGCCGTGGAACTGTGACCCAACCGGAATCTCCGCAGGGGAAATCGAGGACGGGAGCGTGGCCGGCAGGCCACCGCGTCGCCGGACACGCGGGCGGGGACGGGGCGGCGCACCAGCGCCGACCTGGGACGACCGTCCACGACCGTCGATGGCCGGGCATTGCAGGCGCACACGGCGGCACATGCCTCCGGCCTCCCCACGGCCCGGGTGCGGCGCGCGTCCACGGCGGCCGACGACACACGGACGACACACAGGGCGGCGCGCGGGGCGGGGCGCGGGACGGCGTACGGGACGGCGTACGGCGCGGCTGCGAAAAAGGGGACGGCCCCACCGGCGAGGGGGATGCGCCGGTGGGGCCGGGAAGGCTCATGCGGCCGAGGGGGAAGGGCCGTGAGCTTGGCTCGATGAGGCGTGTGCCCGCTCTCCCGCGACCTATGCGTCCGAAGCGAGCCAGGTTTTCCGGCCCCCGCCCTCCCGGCGCCGCTCCGCCCGCTTCCCCGCGCGGTGAACGGTGAGCGACCTGTTCCGGTCCTGCGGCCGAGGGGACGGCGACGCTTCGCCGCCACGGTGATCCCTGTGCGGAGATGGGTGTCGGACGTTGGAACGTCGTTCACGCGCAGGCCACGCCCGGTGTCAAGCATCAAGGTGCAGCCAGGGGGCCGTCCCCCGGCGCGCTCGCTGACGCGCTCGTACTCGGGAGACCGGACCATGACACGCATACGCTCCGCAGTCACCGGCGTCGACCGCCGTTCCTTCCTCACCGCGACCGGAGCGGTCGGTGTGTCGGCGGGAATCGGGCTGGCTCTCGGCGCGGGCGGCAACTCCGGGGAGGCCTCCGCCGCGTCCACCGTCCCCGGCCCCCGCGGCCCGGTGGCCCCGACGGCCACGGCGGCCCCGGTCCGTACCCCCGCCGTGCCCGCCCGTACCACCCTGGACACGGTCGCCGCCCCCCGCGACACGGCCGCGGCCTTCCGCCGGCTCGGCGACGGACCGGGGTGGCGCCGGGTCGTACGGGAGCAGCTCGCGGCCCCGCGGGCCGGGCGCGCCGGGCGGCGTACCGTCCTCACCTCCTTCGTGCAGCTCACCGACCTGCATCTGGTCGATGTGCAGCACCCCGTGCGCACCGAGTACCTGCGCTCGCAGCAGCTCTCGGGGTGGCGCCCGCAGGAGGCACTGACGGTGCCGGGCGCGGTGTCCCTGGTCGAGCAGATCAACGCGCTCAGGAACGGTCCTGCCACGGGCGCGCCGCTCTCCTTCGCGGTGACGACCGGCGACAACACCGACAACAACTCGCACGCGGAACTCGACTGGTTCCTCACGGTGATGAGCGGGGGCCGCGTCTCCCCCAACACCGGCGACCCGCGCCGCTACGAGGGCGTGCAGAACTCCGGCGAACGGCTGTTCTGGCACCCGGAGGACGCCCTGCGTGACACCGACAAGCGGCTCGGCTACCCCCGTATCGACGGCTTCCTCGACGCCGCGATCCGCTCGGTGAACAGCCCCGGGCTGCGGATCCCGTGGTACTCGACGGTCGGCAACCACGACGGTCTGGCGAGCGGCGCGATGGCCGACCGGAGCGGGTTCCTCGCGGAGTTCGCCGTCGGGGCGAAGAAGCTGTACGGCGTCCCGGACGCCGAGGCCAAGGAGATGCTGAAGCAGCTCTCGAAGGGCGGTGACCCCTCCGGTGCCAAGCTGATCGACCTGCTGCGCCGTTCGAAGCGGCGGATGCGCACCATCACGCCCGACCCGGGCCGGGCGCCGTTCGGTCCGCGCGACTATCTGAAGGCGCACCTCGATCCGGCGCGCGCCGGGGCCGGTCCGGCCGGGCACGGCTACACGGCGGCCAATCTCGACGGCGACACGCTCTACTACACGTTCCCGATGGGCGAGAACGTCACCGGGATCAGCCTCGACACCACCGACCGGGGCGGCCACTTCACGGGCTCGCTCAACACCGCCCAGTTCACCTGGCTGAAGCGGACGCTGAAGGAGCTCAAGGACCACTACGTCGTGGTCTTCAGCCACCACAACAGCTGGACGATGACCAACACCCACCCCGACCCGGCGCACCCCGGCGAGGCCCGCCACAGCGGCGACGAGGTGCTGGAGCTGCTGGGGCGCAGTCCGCAGGTGCTGGCCTGGGTGAACGGGCACAGCCACCGCAACGCGGTCGCGCCGCGCGGCGGCTTCTGGGAGATCTCCACGGCCTCGCACATCGACTTCCCGCAGCTCGCCCGGGTCATCGAGATCGCGGACAACAACGACGGCACGCTGTCGCTGTTCACCACCCTGATCGAGTCGTCCGCGCCGCACCGCACCGACTTCACGGATCTCTCGCAGACCGGGCTCGCGGCGCTCTACCGGGAGCTGTCGCACAACGCGCCGGGCTCCACCACGGCTCCGGCGGGCACCTCGACGGACCGCAACACCGAACTGCTGCTGACCCGCTGACACCGTGAGCGCGGTACGCGTGACGCCGTCGGGGTGGCACAATCCCACCCGGCACACTGTCCCCGGCGGCCGGGGACCCGGTGCCCGCCCGACGACCGCAGTGGGAGGCACGATGGCGCTCCAGATCAGCGCGACCAATCCGGAGCAGCCGGCCGTACTCCTGGACCTGCCCTGGAACATCCCGCTCGACCAGTGGCCCGACGCGTGCCTGGTGGCGCTCCCGCGCGGCATCTCGCGCCATGTGGTCCGGTTCGCCTCGGCGGGCCCCGAGGTCGTGGCGGTCAAGGAGATATCCGAGCGGGGCGCGGTGCGCGAGTTCGGGCTGCTGCGCGATCTGCACCGGCTCGGCATCCCCGCCGTGGACCCGGTGGCGGTGGTGACCGGCCGGGTGGACGCGGACGGCGCGCCCCTGGAGCCGACGCTGATCACCCGCCATCTCAAGGGCTCGCTGCCGTACCGCTCGATGTTCGAGTCGACTATGCGTCCGACCACCGTCAAGCGGCTGATGGACGCGCTGGCCGTACTGCTCGTACGGCTGCATCTCGCCGGGTTCGCCTGGGGCGACTGCTCGCTGTCCAACGCGCTGTTCCGGCGGGACGCCGGGGCGTACGCCGCCTACCTGGTGGACGCGGAGACCGGTCAGCTCCAGCAGAACCTCAGCCGGGGGCAGCGCGATTACGACATCGAGCTGGCCCGGGTCAACATCGCCGGCGAGCTGATGGACCTGGAGGCGTCGGGCGCGCTGCACCCGTCCGTCGACCCCGTGCCGTTCGGCACGGCGATCGTGCGGCGGTACGAGGACCTGTGGCACGAGGTGACACGCGAGTCGGTCTATCCGGTGGACAAGCGCCACTACATCGACCGGCGGATCCGCCGCCTCAACGATCTCGGGTTCGACGTGGCGGAGATGCAGATCGAGCGTTCCCCCCAGGGCGACACCGTCACGTTCCTGCCGAAGGTCGTGGACGCGGGCCACCACCAGCGCCAGCTCCTGCGGCTGACCGGTCTTGACGCCGAGGAGAACCAGGCGCGGCGGCTGCTCAACGACCTGGAGAGCTGGATGGCGGGCGAGGACGACTACGCCCCGGGCGATCCGCTGGGCGCCAGGCCCGAGGTACTGGCGCACCGCTGGGTGCGTGACGTGTTCCGGCCGACGGTACGGGCCGTACCGCTGGAGCTGCGCGGCGAGATGGACGCGGCGCAGATCTACCACGAGGTGCTGGAGCACCGCTGGTACCTGTCGGAGGCGGCCGGGCGCGATGTCGGCCTGGAGACGACGATCGAGGACTACCTCGCGCATGTGCTGCCCCGCACGGTGGCCGCGATGGCCCCGCCGGTGACGGACCCCGCCGCCGATCTGTCCCCCTGAACCGCGGGCGCGGGGCGGTCACTGGAGGGCGCGCACCACCGCCGTGAAGAGCGCAGGGGCCCGCGCCGCCGCCGGGACCAGCAGCCGGGCGCCCGCCGGACGGCCCGCGACCCGCAGCAGCCCCTCCGTCAGCAGCCGGTGGCGGCGGGTCAGCGCCCGCCACGCGCCCTCGTACTCCTGGGGCCGCCCCGCCCGCAGACAGCGCACCGCAGCCCGGGCCGACGCGAGGGCGAGCGCGATGCCCTCGCCGGTGAGCGCGTCGACGTAACCGGCCGCGTCGCCCACGAGCAGCACCCGCCCCGCCGACCTGCGGCGTACGCGGCGGCGCAGCGGGCCCGCGCCGCGCACGGCTCCGGCGGGCGCGCCCGCGAGTCTGGCCCGCAGGTCGGGGAAGGCGGCGAGGTGGTCGTCGTAACCGCGCCTGACCGTGCTCAGCACGGCGACCCCCACCAGATCACCGGCCACCGGCGTCACATACGCCTCACCGTCCTCGCCGGTCGCCGACCAGTGCACCTCGACGAAGTCCGTCCACGGCGCGACGCGGTAGTGCCGCCGCTGCCCGTAGCGCCGGGGGCCCCGGCCGGGCAGCTCCAGGCCGAGGCCGCGCCGTACCGGTGAGTGCAGCCCGTCCGCGGCCACCAGCCAGCGCGCCCGCAGCCCGGCCGCCGTGACCGCGTCGGCGTTCTGCTCGATGTCCCCGACCCGCCCGGTGACCATCCGTACGCCGGTCTCCTCGGCCCGTCGCGCCAGCGCGGCGTGCAGGGCCGTGCGGCGTACGCCGAGGCCGGGGCCCGCGTCGAAGACGGCCTCCGCGCGGTGCGCGCCGTGGACGTACCGGATCCCGCGCAGGGCGTGGCCGCCCGGTCCTTCGAGGCCGAGGTCCGCCAGCGCGCGCACCCCGGCGGGCATCACGCCCTCGCCGCACGCCTTGTCGACCGGGGTGGGGCGCGGCTCGATCACCACGGTCTCCAGACCGGCCAGGGCGGCGTGCACGGCGGTGGCGAGTCCGGCCGGTCCGCCGCCGGCCACCAGCAGGTCGATCACGGCCGGGCGCCGGCCCCGGCCGTCCGCAGCGCGTCGTTCTCGCACCGTATCCGGACGGTCAGCAGAGCGGCGTTGAGCACGGTGAACACCAGCGCGGTCAGCCAGGCGCCGTGCACGAGGGGCAGTGCGACGCCTTCGGCCACGACCGCCACGTAGTTGGGGTGGCGCAGCAGCCGGTACGGGCCGCCCGTCACCAGGGGCAGCCCGGGCACGACCAGGACCCGGGTGTTCCAGCGCGGTCCCAGGGCGCGGATGCACCACCAGCGCAGCGCCTGCGCGGCGACGACGACCGCGAGCATCGTCCAGCCGAGCACGGGCGCGAAGGGCCGGTCGGCGAGCGCCACTTCGGCGAGGCAGCCGAGCAGCAGGCCGGTGTGCAGGACGACCATGGTCGGATAGTGTCCCCGCCCCTGTTCGGCGGCGCCGCGCGCCAGGCTCCAGCGGGCGTTGCGGCGCGCGACGGCCAGTTCGGCGACGCGCTCCGCGCCCACGGCCAGGACGAGCGCGGTGTACCAGATCATCTCTTCCCCTGCCTCTCTGTCCTCGTGGCGCCGCGGCTACCAGCGGAGCAGGACCAGCTCCGAGCAGAATCCGGGTCCCATCGCGAGCAGCAGCCCCGCCGTGCCCGCCGGTGGTGGCCGCTCCGCCAGGGTGTCGCGCAGGACGTGCAGCACCGAGGAGGAGGACAGGTTGCCCACGGCGGCCAGCGAGCGCCAGGTGAGGTCGAGGGCTCCGGACGGCAGGGCGAGGACTTCCTCGACCGCCTCCAGGACCTTCGGCCCGCCGGGGTGGCACACCCAGGCGGTGATGTCCTCGCGCGCCAGACCGTGGTCGGCGAGGAAGCCGTCCACGTCGGCGGCGAGATTCTTCCGTACGACGTCCGGAACGCTCGCGTCCAGGACGATCCGGAAGCCGGATCCTGTGATGTCCCACCCCATCACGTGTTCGGTGTCCGGGTAGAGGTGGCTGCGGGTGGAGACGACGGCGGGGCCCGTGGCGCGGCGCCGGGCGCCGCAGGCGACGACGGCCGCCGCGCCGTCGCCGAAGAGCCCGGAGGCGACGAGGTTGGCCGTGGAGGCGTCGTCCCGCTGGAAGGTGAGGGAGCACAGCTCCACCGAGAGGAGGACGGCGACGTCCCCGGGGTGGCCGAGCAGGTAGTCGTGCAGCCGGGCGATCCCGGCGGCTCCCGCGACACAGCCGAGGCCGAAGACCGGCACCCTCTTGACGTCGGGGCGCAGCCCGAGCCGTCCCACCAGGCGCGCGTCCACGGAGGGCGCGGCGATGCCGGTGACGGACGTGAACATCAGCAGGTCGACGTCGCGCGGGGAGAGCCCCGCCGCGTCCAGCGCGCCGCCGACCGCCTCGGCGCCCAGCGGGACGGCCGTGTCGATGAAGACGTCGTTGACCGCGCCGAAGTCTTCGAGGGCGCCGTACCGGTCGAGCGGCAGGGCCGTATGACGCGTGGTCACGCGGGTGCCTCGGTGGAGCCGGTCGAGCACCCGGCGGTCGGCCCCCGCGGGCAGACAGCTTCTGGCGACGGTGTCCGTGAGGTCGTGCTGGCGGTGCTGATGCGGAGCCAGGGCTCCGTGGACGGCTGCGATGCGAGTCATCTGCGGTCCGGGGTCGGAGGGCTACGGACGTGCCATCCCTGCCCCCGCGCCACCGCGCCACACGCGAAGTCGCCTGTACGGCCCCCCGGTGGCGGACCGGTACGCCGGGGCGGCGCCGTCGGGACGAGCGGGTCCTACGATGGGCCCGTGGACGCGAGGGACGAATCGGGCATCGTGGTCGGTGGGCCGGTCGGCGGGGTGCCGGGGCGGTGGCCGCGGTCCGTGGGCGGGCTGCTGAGGGCGTGTCACCCGGGGCCGACGGCCGTGGTGACGCTGCTGGTGGCCGGGCTGGCGGTGGCCGCCGGGCAGGACGGCCCCGGCTGCGTCCTCGCGACCGCGGCCGTGCTGGCGGGGCAGCTCTCCATCGGGTGGAGCAACGACGCGGTCGACGCGGCGCGGGACGGGGCGGCGGGCCGGCGGAGCAAGCCCGTGGCGGGCGGGGCGGTGACCGCGCGCGCCGTGCGGGGCGCGGCGCTGGCCGCGCTGGCCCTGTGCGTTCCGCTCTCGCTGCTGTACGGGGCGCTCGCCGGGGCGGTGCATCTGGCGGGCGTGGTGGCGGGCTGGGCGTACAACCTGGGGGTGAAGTCGACGGCGGCTTCCTGGCTGCCGTACGCGATCGGGTTCGCCTCCCTGCCCGCCTTCGTGACGCTCGGTCTGCCGGGGCGGCCGCTGCCCGCCTGGTGGGTGGTGGCCGCGGCGGCGCTGGTGGGGGTCGGGGCGCATCTCGGCGATGTCCTGCCGGACATCGCGGACGACCTGGCGGCGGGGGTACGCGGCTGGCCGCAGCGGCTGGGCCCGGCGGGCGCCCGTACGCTGCTGCCGGTCCCGCTGGTGGCGGCCACGGCGCTGCTGGCACTGGGCGTCCCCGGCGCGGCGGGGGCGCTCGCCCTGGTGGTGGCGCTGGGCGCGGCGGCCGGCGGCGCGGTGCTGGGGCGTCACCGGCCGGGGGCGGCGTTCCTGGCGGCCGTTGTCGTCGCGGGGGTCGATGTGGCGCTGCTGCTGTGGCGGGGGACGGCGCCCGTCTGAAGCGCCGCCGTCCCCCGCTCCCCCGCCCGCCCGAGGCGTGCCGGAGGGCGCGCGTCAGGCGGAGCCGAGCCGGGCGCCGAGGAAGGCGAGCGTACGGTCCCACGCCCGGCCGGCCGCCTCGGCGTGGTACGCCTCGGGGCGGCCGTCGTTGAAGAAGGCGTGGCCGGCCCCCGCGTAGACGTGGAAGACCGGGACGATGCCGGACTGCGACGCGATGGCCGCCTTCAGCTCGTCGAGGCTGTCCGGCGGCACGCTCTCGTCCCGCTCCCCGTAGTGGCCGAGGATTTCCGCCTTGAGCCCGGAGAAGTCCGGTACGCCGTCCTTGTTGACGCCGTAGAACGGCACGGCGGCGGAGACCCGCGGGTCGGCCGCGGCGAGGCTGAGGACGAAGCCGCCGCCCATGCAGAAGCCGACCGCGCCGACCGTCGCGCCCTCCGTCTCGGGCCGGTCCAGCAGGTGGTCCACGGCCCCGGAGAGCAGTTCGACGCCCCGGGCGGTGGGCAGTTCGGTCATCATCCGCAGCGCTTCGCCGGAGTCGTGGGCGACCTGGCCGCCGTACAGGTCGGGGGCGAGCGCGACGTAGCCGGCCTGGGCGAAGCGGTCGGCGACGTCCTTGATGTGGGCGGTCAGCCCCCACCACTCCTGGATGACGATGACGCCGGGGCCGTGTCCGGCGGGCGGGACGGCCAGATAGCCGTACGCGGTGGTCCCGGCGCTCGGGAAGGAGACGTTCTGGAGGGTCGGCTCGGTCGGCATGAGGGGTGCTCCCAGCGTGCTGCGGGTCGGTGGCATCGGGTGCGGTCGGTGGTCGGCGGGCACCTTACCCGGGACGGGCGTGCGGAGTGCCGTACCGGCGCGGAAACGGGGCCCCGGCGGTGCGGAACGAACCGGCTCGCCCGTACGGGCACGCGACGGCGCTCCCGGACGTTGCCGGAGTGTTCTGTGTGACACCTGAGGAGAGATGAACGAATGGCCCTGTGGGACCGGTTCAAGGAATCCGCCGCGACGATGCAGACGCAGCTCATGGCGAAGAAGAACGATCTCAAGAGCGGCTCCTTCCGCGACGCGAGCATGGCCATGTGTGCCCTGGTCGCCGCCGCCGACGGCTCCGTCGACCCTGCGGAGCGGCAGCGGGTCGCTTCGCTGATCGCCTCCAACGAGGTGCTGCAGAACTTCCCGGCGGAGGATCTCCAGCGGCGCTTCGACGACTATCTGAACAGGCTCACGGCCGACTTCGCGTTCGGTAAGGTCACCGTCCTCCAGGAGGTCGCGAAGGCCAAGAAGAAGCCCGCCGAGGCGCGGGCGGTCGTCCAGATCGGCATCGTCATCGGTGGCGCCGACGGCGACTTCGACGCGACGGAGCGGGCCATGGTCCGCGAGGCGTGCTTCGCGCTGGACCTGCCGCCGCACGAGTTCGACCTCTGAGACCGTCGGGTCCTGAGCGCGCGTGAGCACGGAAGCGGGGCGGTGGCCGGTCGGCCAC
>NZ_JBHZEJ010000086.1:0-33486 GCF_042756365.1 Streptomyces sp. NPDC059092 | reverse complement strand
CTTCCGCTCTCCCCCGGGTGGCTATTTCCCGTGCCGCTCCACGGGGTCCTTCTCGAAGGCCCAGGCCATCTCCGGTTCCAGGGCGAAGCGGAAGAGCCGCTGGACCGGCGCCGCGCAGAGCAGGGTGACGACGGCTCCGGCGAGGAGCGTCACGAAGACCGCGCCCAGCGGGGTGTGCAGCCACTCGGCGCCGTACCACCCCCAGGTGCTCGCTGCCTGGGCGAGGAATCCGTGCAGCAGATAGCCGCAGAGCGTGCCCGCGCCCAGCGCCGTGAACCACATGCGGCGGCCCGGGATCCAGGCGTAGAAGCAGGCGGTCAGCACGAGCGAGCAGCCGAACAGCGCGAAGGTCATCAGCACGCCGACCCACCACGGGGAGCCCAGCTCCTGCGCGCTGTCGCGGTGGAAGAACCACCCCATGTTCATCCGGGTGACGGCCCAGTACGCGAAGACCACGGTCAGCGCGGCGACGGGAACGGCCAGGATCCGCGCCTCGCGCCGGCGTACGAGCTGGAAGTGCTCGGGCTTGAGCCGCAGGCCGAGCACGAAGAACGGCAGGAACTGCAGGACCCGCTGGAGGTCGAGGTCGTCACCGATGTCCGGCGAGGTCGTCGCGAGCGCCGCGATGCCCAGCGCGAGGGGAACGGGCCATCGGACGAGCCGCCAGATCGGCGCCGTGATCCGCCAGACGAACAGGGCGAGCAGGAACCAGGTCAGGTACCACGGGTCGAGCAGGCTGATCGGCATGGACGGGTCGTCCGCGGCCCACCGGTGGAAGAGGCTGTACGCGATCTCGAACACGATGTACGGCACGGCGACGCCGGTGAGCAGCCGGCGCACCCGGTCGGGGCGGAAGTCGAAACTGCGCGAGAAGTAGCCGGAGATGATGATGAACGCCGGCATGTGGAAGGCGTAGACGACGATGTAGAGCGCCGATACCGCCCGGCTGTCGTCCCGCAGCGGCTCCCACGCGTGCCCCATGGCGACCAGGACGATCGCCAGGTACTTCGCATTGTCGAAGAAAGCGTCACGCTTCTTCGCCGGTGGAGGCGGCGCCGCCGCTGCCGCCTCCACGGCCGGCCGGGACCGTACATACCGTTCCTGACCTGCGAGTTGTTCGGTTGTCTGAGTCACGTTACCTCCCGGAGGGGACCCGGGGCGGCGCGAATGCCTCTTGACACGTTCGTGGGGGGAAACCGCGGAGCAAACATTCAAGGCACCCTAACGAGGCGCCCCGCCGTCTCTCCCATCGGGTGGCTTCGGGGGCCTCGGGCGGGCGCGGGTGGCCCGTGACCGGAGAGCGGCGGGGACGTGTCAGGCGTCCACGAGTGCGGCCGCGAGCTGTTCGATCCGGGTGCGCCAGGCGGCGAGCGCGGCGTCCGTGTCCCAGTTCACGGGGCCGGTCTGGGTGAGGACGAGGCGGGCGCCGTGCCCCGTACCCTCGCCCAGCTCCCAGGTCACCGCGGAGTGCGGCTCGACGGCGTACGTCAGCGACCGGGGGGCCCGTACCTCCGTGACCGGGCCCGCCGGGGCCGTGGCCGCGGTGAAGCCCTCCGGGACGGGCAGGCCCGCCACCGGCTCGATCCCGGCCGAGAGGACCGCCCAGACCGTCTCGGCCGGGCGGACGAGCTGCCGCTCGAAGCGGACCCGACGCCCCTCGGAGCCGTCGGGACCGACGGGACCGACGGGCTCGGCCGTCCCCCGGTCGAGGCCGAACCGGCTGATGTACGACTCGTGGAGGCCGCCCCTGTCCCGGCCGGTGCCGGCCGGGGCGCCGTCGAGGAGCCGGGCGAGGGCGCCGACGCAGAGCTGCCAGCCGGAGGCGAAGCTCGCCGCGCCCGGCCGGTCGCCGAAGGTGTGGACGAGGGTGAGGAGCGAGCCTTCGCCGTCCGGGGTGACGGTCCAGCTCAGATGGTCCGTGCCCCAGGTGAAGGCGAAGAGGCGGGGCTCCTCGACGTCCGTGACCGTGCCGGTCGTCCCCGGGTCGCCGGCCTCGGCGCCGGGGAAGCGGAAGCTCATCGGGCCACCCCGGGTGAGGTCCACCGTGACCTCGGCGGGGAACCACCCGCGGAGGGCCGCGGGGTCGGTGAGGGCGGCCCACACCTTCTCCGGCGGGTGCGGGAGCCTGCGCTCCATCCGCAGGGCGCTGCGGCCGTCGGCCGTGGTCAGCGTGGAGTCGTGCGGGGTCGTGTTCATGTCGTGCGGGGTCGTGTTCATGAGGGGTCGTCCTCCATCGCGTCGAGATGCCGTTCGAGCGCGTCGAACGCGCCGGCCCACAGATGCCGGTAGTGGGCGAGCCAGGCGTCGAGCTCCGCGAGGGGCTCGGGCCGCAGCTCGTACCAGCGGCGCTGGGCCTCCTGCCGGACCCGGACGAGCCCGGCCTCGCGGAGCGCGCGCAGATGCTTCGAGGTGCCCGGCTGGCTCAGCCCGAGGCGCTCCGTGAGCTGGCCGACCGTGTACGGGCGCTCCAGGAGGAGATCGAGGATCTTCCGCCGGTTCGGCTCTGCCAGGACATCGAACGGTATGGGCATGTTTCGAATATACCTCTACGGGCATATAGCCGCATGGTTATGTACGGGCGTGTCGCGCGCGATCCCGGAATCTGTCCGGAACCGCATGGTGACAACCCGTCAACACACCACGCATAGTTGGAAGTTCGGGCACGAGAGCCGCGGAAGGGGCAGCTCCCCCATCCGGGGAGAACGGCCTCGCGGATCCGCCCGGCGCTTCACCCGCGCACGCCCCCCACAGCACCGCCCGGCACCATCCTCAGCACCGCCCCAGCACTGCGGCCCAGGCCACCCGGCCCCACAGAACGGCGCAAGGAGAGCGGCCGTGCATGACGAATTCCTGTGCCATGTCACCGCGTACGGAATATGCGGCGGACAGCGAATCGGCGTTCCTCTGGGCACCTATCGCGCCCCCACTCTGGCACTTGCCCTGTGGTGGCTGCGGGATCGCGCGACCTGGATCGCGGAAAGACTCGACCCCAGCCCCGAGAGCCATCACTTTCCGGCCGAGGCGCTCGCGCCGGTGGCCCGGGGGGTGCCGGACGTACCGACGACGCTCCGCGCGTGGCGCGACGACGTGGCGCACCAGGACATGATCGCGGAGCATCTGGCCGCGGGCCGGCTGATCCGCGTGGCCACCCGCGACGACACGACGGAGTACGAGCTGCTCGCCGAGTCGGTGGACGCGCTGCGGATGGACCGGGCGCTGCCGACGCCCGGCGCGCACGAGCCGGTGCCGGAGAGACCGGCGCGTCTGGAGCCGGTGTTCTGGTCCCCGCAGCCGGCGGCGGCGCTGCACGAGTACGCGCCCGGCGCGTCGCCGGGCGACACCCTGCAACTGGGGAGGCTGCTCGGCTGAGCCCCGAGGGCGGGCGTGGGCCGGACGGCGGCGGGCCCGGGGTCAGCGCGAGGGGATCTCCCCCTGGGCGATCTCGATGTGCGCGTGCAGGGTGTCCGCCGCCCCCACCGCCGTGGCCCCGGACACCGCGAGGCAGACCAGCAGCGCGCCCGCGAGGAGGCGGCCGGCCGTGGGCAGGCCCGTCGCGCCGTCCCTCGCCGGGCCGAGCAGCGCGGCGACCCGCCGGGGCACCGGGCCCGCGGCGGCGGCCAGGGCGGCGCGCGGCCTGCCCGTCGCGGAGGCCGACGCGCCACGGGTGGCCAGGGCCGCGCGGCCGATGGCGCGGGCCGCGAGGCGCCGGTCGCCCACGGCCGCGGCGGCGGCCTCGTCGGCGGCGCGCTCCAGCGCGTAGCCGAGTGGTGCGCGCAGGCCCCTCAGGGCCGGGTGGCAGAGGGCGGCCAGCTCCACGGCCTGGAGGAGGACGTGGTGACGGCCGCGCAGGTGCGCGCGTTCGTGGGCGAACAGCGCCTCGCGCTCGGCCGGTTCCAGGGCGCGCAGCATCCCGGTGGTCACGACGATCCGGCCGGGGCGGCCGGGCAGCGCGTACGCGTCGGGCAGCTCGTCCCGCAGGACCGCCAGCTCCGCGCCCCCGCCGCCCGCGGCGGCCCTGGCCCGGCGCAGCTCGGCGCGGTGGCCGCGGATGGCGGCGCCGAGGACGGCCGTACGCCACAGCAGCAGACCGGTGGCGGCCGAGGCGAGCGCGACGGTCACCGCGGGCGGCCCTTCCGCCAGCGGGCGGACGAGGTCGCCGAGGACGGCCACGACGGGGAGGTACGACGCGCCCGGGACGACGAGCAGTGCCAGTGCGGCGGTACTGCTCGCGGCCAGGACGAGCGCGGTGACGGTGAGCAGCCACGCGGCGCGGCCGGGGGCGAGGAGCGCCGCGGCCCGGCGGGCGGCGGGCACCGCGAGGAAGGGCATCAGCAGGGGCACCCAGATGACGGAGATCACGCGGCGCCACCGTCCAGGAGGGAGCGCAGCAGCCGCTCGTCCTCGTCGTTGAGCTGGGAGACGAACCGGGCGAGGACGGCGCTGCGGTCCTCGTCCTTCGCCAGCTCGGAGTGCATCCGGCGGGCGGTGAGCCCGGGGGCGTCCTCGGTGGGGGTGTACGCGTAGCCGCGCCCGGCCCTGACCCGGGTGACGGCGCCCTTCTCGTACAGCCGCGACAGGATGGTGGTGACGGTGGTACGGGCGAGCGACCCGCCGAGCTGTTCCTGGACCCTGCCCGGGGTGAGCGGGCCGTCCGCGGCCCACAGCGCCGCCAGCACACCGGCCTCCAGTTCGCCCGCCGGACGCCGCTCCGGGCTCTCCTCGCCCATCGGAACGCTCCTCCCACTTCTTTCGTCTACAGTGAAGTAGACCGTCTACAGATCTGTAGTCAATCAGATCGTCATGCAGGACATCCCTGCCCACCATTATGGGAGCAGCCCCTCTATGGCCGTATCCGTGCTCGCGACGATGCCGCAGGCCGTGAACCTGCTCGACGCGGGATCCCTGCTCTCCGCGTTCGGCGCCCTCGGCATCGCCGTCGTCCTCTTCGCCGAGACCGGCCTCCTGGTCGGCTTCTTCCTCCCCGGCGACTCGCTCCTGTTCACCGCCGGACTGCTCAGCGTCCCCGGCACGGGCGGCTCCGCACACCTCGCACTGGACCAGGTGCTCGTCGCCTCCGTCGCCGGAGCGCTGCTCGGCGCGCAGACCGGCTACTGGATCGGCCGGCGCGGCGGCCGGGCGCTGCTCGCGCGCAGCCGGGCCCGCAAGCTGCACGAGGCGGCGGACCGCGCCGAGGAACTGCTCGACCGGTACGGGCACGCGAAGGCCGTCGTGCTGGCCCGTTTCGTCCCCGTCGTGCGGACCGTGCTCAATCCGCTCGCGGGCGCGCTGAACGTGCCCGCCCGGGTCTTCACCCTCTGGCAGGTCGCCGGCGGCCTGCTCTGGACCGTCGGTCTCGTCCTCGCCGGGTACGCGCTCGGCTCCTCCGTACCGAATGTCGACCGTTATCTGCTGCCCATCGTGGCGCTCGTGGTGCTGGTCTCCCTGACTCCGGTGGCCCTGGAGGTGCGGCGCTCCCGCCGCAGGGCCGGGGAAGGGACGCCCGTGAGCGGCGTGGCGGAAGAGGAGTCGCGGTGACGGCACTGAACGCTCCGCCCCTCCCCCGCGGCGACCGCTGGTTCGACGACGGGCTGTACACCTCCGTCAACGAACTGGCCCACCGCTCCCCCGGCTGGCTGGACACCGCGGTCTCCCTCTGGTCGACGTACGGTCTCGTCCTGCTCGGCGCGCTGCTCCTGGCCGCGTGGTGGCGCGCCCGCCCCGCCGGTTCGGCCGGGGCGGCCCTGGCACTGGCCGCGCCCCTGGTCGTCGTGGCGGCCTTCGTCGTCAGTACGGGGCTCAAGGCGCTCCTGCGGGAGCAGCGGCCCTGCCAGACGCTGCGGACCGTCACCGTCGAGGCGTGTCCCGCGCCGGGTGACTGGTCGCTGCCCAGCAACCACGCCGTACTGGCGGCGGCGATCGCCGTCACGCTGCTGTTCACCGACCGCCGGCTCGCCGCGCTCGCCGTACCGGCGGCGGTGGCGATGGGGGCCTCGCGGGTCTGGGTCGGGGCGCACTATCCGCACGACGTGGTGCTCGGGCTGGTCGTGGGGGCGGCCGTGGCCGGGACCCTGATGGCGGGAGCGCGCCGCGCGACCGCGCCGGTGGCCGAGCGGCTGCACGCCACGCGGTTGCGCCCGCTGGTGGCGAAGCGGTGAGCGGAGCGGCGGCGGTGGGCCGGCGGACCCGGTGGCTGCCGCCGCCGCTCGTCGTCGTGCCGCTCTGCGCCGTGGCCTTCGCCCTGCTGGCCGTGGCGGTCGCCGGCCGCCACGGCGCACCGTTCCCGGTGGACCGGAGCGCGCTCGACTGGTCGGTGGACCACCGCCCGCCGACGGCGAAGGCCCTGGCGAGGGCGGTCACCGCGAGCGGCACCGGGGTCCTCCCCTGGCTGGGCGCCCTGCTCGCCGGGGCGCTCGCCGGAAGCGGCACCCGGCGGCGGCTGTACGGGGCGGGCGGCGCGTTGCTGTTCCTGCTCGCGGGCCAGGCCGTACGGTACGGCCTCGTACGGACGATCGCCCGCCCCCGGCCCCCGGTGGAGGACTGGGCCACGCACGCGTCCGGCTTCGCCTTCCCCTCCGGGCACACCACCACGTCGGCGCTGACGGCGGGGGTGCTGGTCTGGGGCGTGGCCCGTGCGAGCCGCCGCGGGGCGCGCGGGGACCGGCGGGCCACCGGGTGGCCGTCCGTGGCGTGCCCGCTCATGGTGCTCCTCGGCTGCTGGGCGGTGGCGGTGGGGCTCAGCAGGATCTACCTGGGGGTGCACTGGGCGACCGATGTGCTCGGCGGATGGCTGTTCGCCGGTGTCTGGCTCGGCCTCGGGGCGGCCCTGGTCAGGTGGCGGTTCCCCGGGCCGTGACGGCCGGCGCGCGCACGTCGGAGGGTCAGAGCCTCCGGTGCATGATGTGCAGGCCGACATAGCCCTCCGCGGGGTGGCGGAACCCCTCGGGGAGCGTGCCGAGGATGTCGAAACCGAGGGAGCGGTAGAGCTTCACCGCGTACGTGTTGGTCTCGACGACGGCGTTGAACTGCATCGCGCGGAAACCCGCCGCGCGGGCCCAGTCGATGGAGTACGTACAGAGCGCCCGGCCGACGCCGCGCCCCGCGTACGCCGGGTCGACCATGTAGCTGGCGCCGGCGATGTGCGCGCCGTTGCCCAGGTGGTTGACGTTCATCTTGGCCGTGCCCAGGACCGTACCGTCGTCGCCCACGGCCACGACGGAACGGTTCGGCGCCACCTGTAGCCACCAGTCGCGCCCCTCGGTCTCGCCGAGCTCTGTGGGGTAGGTGAAAGTCTCGCCGGCCGCGACGATCCGGTGGAAGAACGGCCAGATGGCGGGCCAGTCCTCGGTGGTGGCTTCCCTGATCAGCATGGCGACAGGATGCCGGTGCGGTCCGCGCGGCCACCAGTGCTTTTTCGCGCGGGCACCGGCGGTTCGCGCCGCTGATCCGGCGCTGGTCCTGGAAATCTGGGGTACGCGGGAGTCGGGCGGCGCGCGCCGCACCCGCCCAGCGGGCCGGCGGACGAGGAGGCGGGACGGACATGTTCGAAGCTGATGACATCCGGGAGTGGCGGGGCCACGACGTGGTGGACGCGGAGAAGCGGAGGATCGGCTCCCTGGAGGCGGTCTACGTCGACACGGCGACGGACGTCCCGTCGTTCGCCACGGTCACGATCGGACTGCCGACCAAGCGGCGGCTGGTCTTCGTACCGCTGGCCCAGGCCACGGTCGGACCGGGTTATCTGAAGGTCCCCTGGGACAGGAAGGTGGCCAAGGAAGCCCCCTCGATCGACACGGACGGCGAACTGCTCGCGGAGAACGAGCCGGAGATCTTCGCCCACTACGGGCTTCCGTACAGCACCGGAGCGGGCGGCGAGCGCAGGCTCGGCCGCCGCTGAGGGGCCATCCGGGGGCCGTCGGCGCAGCACGGCGCCGACGCGCCCGGAACCGGGGTAGGAACGTGACATGACCCGTCGACGTTTCGGTGGGCCGGAGGCCAGGCACCGGCTCACGGCGCTGCCCCGACGGATCGCGTCGTACACCGTGCTCGCCTGGAACCGCGGGCGCGAGATGGAACTGATGCACCGGGCCATGAGCTTCGCCGCGCTGGGTTTTCTGACCCTGGTGCCGCTGCTGATCCTGGTCGCCGCTGCGGACCCGGCGAGCGGGCAGGGGTTCGCCCGCTGGCTGGGGCAGGGGCTCGGGGTCTCCTCGTCGTCGCAGCGTCAGATCCAGGAGCTGTTCGGCCGGCCGGGGCAGGCGCTCCAGCGGACCACGGCGTTCGGGCTCGCCGCGCTCGCCGTGTTCGGGCTGACGTTCGGCGCGGCGGTGCAGACGGGGTACGAGCGGGTCTGGGAGCTGCCGACGGCCCGCTGGCACACGATGTGGCGCCATGTGGTGTGGCTGGCGGCGCTCGTCGTCTTCCTGGTGCTGTTCGTCAATACGCCGGTGACGTCCGACTCGGTCATCGAGCTGACGCTCGTCACGGCCGGCGATCTGATCCTGACGTTTCTCTTCTTCTGGTGGTCCCAGTACGTGCTGCTCGCCGGCCGGGTGCGCTGGCGGGCGCTGGTGCCCGGTGCTGTCGCGACCGCCCTGGGCCTGCTCGGGCTGCGGGTGTTCTCGCGGGTCGTCTTCTCGCCGCTGATCGCCTCGAACGCCGTCACGTACGGTCCGTTCGGTACGGTGCTGGTCCTCCAGTCCTGGCTCGTCGGCGTCGGGTTCGTCGTCTACGGCGGCTCGCTGGTGGGCTGTCTCCTCCACGAACGCCACACGGACCGGCGACTGGGCCGCGGAACAGCCGCCGAGCCCGGCCCCGCGGCGGACCACGGTGCGGGGGGCGTCTGACCGCGGCGCCCGGGAACGCCGAAGGGGCGTGGCGCCGGGCCTGCCGGCGCCCCCCCCCGGCGGGTGCGGGGGGGGGAGGGTGGGGGGCCCGGGGGGACGCACCGTCGGAGGGGGGTCTCCGCCGCGCGGCGGCCCCCCGCGGCCCCCGCCCGCGCACCCGGGGGGGGGGGACTCCGCCGGCCTGCCCCGGCCACCCATCGGGGGGCTCCGCCCCCCCCGTCCGGCGGCACGCCCCGGCTCATGGCTCCGGGCTCATGAGCGGCGCACGGGGAGAACGACCTGTCAGAGGTCGAACTCGCTCGGCGCGATGCCCACGGCGAAGCACGCCTCGCGGACCACGGCCTGCTCCGTCTTGTCGAAGTCGCCGTCGGCGCCGCCGATGACGATGCCGATCTGGATGACCGCGCGGGCCTCGGTGGGCTTCTTGGCGACCTTGCCGATGGTCTGGAGGATGCCGACCTTGCCGAAGTCGAAGTCGGTGGTGAGCTTCTGGCAGTAGTCGTTGAACCGTGCCTGGAGGTCTTCCGCGGGGAAGTTCTGGAGCACGTCGTTGCTCATGATCAGCGCGGCGACGCGCTGGCGCTCCGAGGCGTCGATGGAGCCGTCCGCGGCGGCGACCAGGGCGCACATGGCCATGCTGGCGTCACGGAAGGCGCCGCTCTTGAGGTCGTTCTTCTTCGCGTTGAGCTGCGTCTGCATCGATGACGCGGAATCCTTGATGCGGTCCCACAGGGCCACGTGGCTTCTCCTGGTCGGGTCGGGTGGCGGGTCGGGCAGGGGGTGCCGGTGGTCCGGTCGGCCGGACCACCGGGGTCAGGGGTGCGGCGTGACCGCCGGGGTCAGAGGTGCGGCGTGACCGCCGGCATCAGGTCCTGGAAGGTGCGGCCCTCGGCGGGGGTGCCGATGGCGGCCATCTGCCAGCCGCCGCCGGAGCGGTACACCTTGGCCATGATCTGAGCGGTGTGGCTGCCGCCTCCGGTGAGGGTGTAGCGGGCCAGTTCCTGGCCGTTGGTCTCGTCGACCAGCCGGCAGAAGGCGTTCTCGACCTCTTCGAAGGTCTGGCCGGTGAAGGAGTTGACCGTGAAGACGATCTGGTCGACGTGGACGGGGACCCGCTGGAGGTCCACGATGATCGACTCGTCGTCGCCGCCCTGGCCCGCGCCGCCGACCCGGTTGTCACCGGTGTGCCGCACGGAGCCGTCGTCGCTGGTCAGGTGCTGGAAGAAGACGACGTCGACGGCCTCCTTGCCGGCGAAGAGCAGCGCCGAGGCGTCGAGGTCGATCTCGCGGGCGGTCAGCCGGGCGAAGAACCCCTTCTTGGCGGCCTGCCAGCCCAGTCCCATGCGGACGACGGTGAGTTCACCCCCGCCGGACTTGGTCAGGCTGATCTGCTGGCCCTTGGCAAGGTTGACACTCATCGTTCACTCCTGGTGGTTGGTGCCGGCACGGCCCCGGCGCGGGCTCCTCGCGCGGTCGCCGGAGGGCGGGGCCGGGTGGCGGGGGGCTCGGTCGGACGCGCGGGTCAGACGTTGACGCCGTAGTCGGAGGCGATCCCGGCGAGTCCGGAGGCGTACCCCTGGCCGATCGCGCGGAACTTCCACTCGGCACCGTTGCGGTACAGCTCGCCGAAGACCATCGCGGTCTCGGTCGAGGCGTCCTCGCTCAGGTCGTAGCGGGCCAGCTCGGCGCCGCCCGCCTGGTTGACCACCCGGATGTACGCGTTGCGCACCTGGCCGAAGCTCTGGCCACGGGACTCGGCGTCGTGGATCGACACCGGGAAGACGATCTTCGAGATGTCGGCGGGCACGGCGGAGAGGTCGACCTTGACGGTCTCGTCGTCACCCTCGCCCTCGCCGGTCAGGTTGTCGCCGGTGTGCTCGACGGAGCCGTCCGGGCTCTTCAGGTTGTTGTAGAAGACGAAGTGCTGGTCGGAGACGACCTTGCCGGAGCCGTCGCAGAGCAGGGCACTGGCGTCCAGATCGTGGTCCGCGCCGGTGGTGGTCCGCACGTCCCAGCCGAGAGCGACCAGAACGGCGGTCAGGCCCGGGGCCTCCTTGCTCAGCGAGACGTTGCCGCCCTTGGCGAGGCTCACACCCATGTTTCTTCCTTTCGTCCGTGCGGATCCGGCAGGCGTCCGGAACCGGGCACACCGGACGTACGGGACGTACCGGCGACCACGGCGCCGTGTGACACCATCGTAAATCTACAACACTGTAGAAATGAGCCGGTGGTTAGGATGCCCCGGCGCCAGGGCGGCTGGGGCGGCAGCGTGGGAGGAGGCCACTTCCGTGGTCGGAAACGCCGGGAACACCAGAGATATCGGGCACGTCGGGCCCCTCGCACACGGCGACGGCGGCGATGACGGCGAACGGGGCTCCCGTACCCGCAGGCGGGGCCAGGGGCAGCTGGAGGCACAGGTGCTGGCCGTCCTCGGCTCGGCGACCGCTCCGGTGGCGGCGACCTGGGTGCAGGAACGGCTCGACGGGGAGCTGGCCTACACCACCGTGATCACGATCCTCACGCGCCTCCTCGGCAAGCAGGCCGTGACCCGCACCCGCTCCGGCCGCTCGTTCCTGTGGACACCGGTGGCGGACGAGGCGGGGCTCACGGCGCTGCGCATGCGCCGGCTGCTCGACGAGCGGGACGACCGCGACGCGGTGCTCTCCAGCTTCGTGTCGGCCCTCTCGCCGCACGACGAGCGGGTGCTCCGCTCGCTGCTCAGCGCGGCGGACGACGCCGACGGCGCGGTCGGCGCCGGGGCGGCGGCGCCGACCGCGGACGCGGCGGAGAGTTGACCGATGGGCGTCTTCGTCTTCCTCCCCCTGGTCCTGCCGCTGACCGCGCTGCCCATCGCGCGCCTGGCCGAGCAGCACCTGCATCCGCGCAGCGCAGCGTGGCTGCTGACCTCCGTCGCGGTGGTCCTCGCGGCGTGCAGCACGTTCTGTCTCGGACTGCTCGTGGTGGTGGGGACCGCACAGCTCCCCGGCAATCCGCTGCCGGACAGCTGGTCGGATCCGGAGGTGCGCGAGGCCGTGCCGTACGACGAGGTGGCCGGCAAGACCGCGATCGTGGCGCTGCTGCTGGTCGTCGTGGCGTGCGGGCAGACCGTACGGCGCCATCTGCGCTTCCGCGCGCGCGCCCACCGCGCGCTGGCCGGGCTGCCCGACACGCCCGGGTACGCGTCGGCGTACCGGACGGTGTCCGGGCTCGCGGTCCTGGACGACGAGCTGCCGTACGCGTACGCCCTGCCCGGCTCCCCCGGGCGGATCGTGGTCTCCACCGGCCTGTTGTCCTGCCTGAACCAGGGGGAACGGGCCGCTCTGCTCGCGCATGAACACGCCCATCTCGCCGGGCGCCACCACCGGCTGCTGCTGGCCGTACGGCTGGCGGGGTGCGCCAACCCGTTCCTCCGTCCGCTGGCGGCGGCGGTGACGTACAGCACCGAGCGCTGGGCGGACGAGGAGGCCGCCGCCGTGACGGGCGACCGGCGCACGACCGCGCGGGCGGTGGGCAAGGCCGCGCTGTTCTCGCACCAGGCGCCGCCTCCGGGGTTCGCGGCGTTCGCCTCGGCGGGCCCCGTGCCGCGCAGGGTGGCGGCGCTGCTCGGCCCCGTACCGCCACGCAGGAGCTGGCCACCCGCGCTGACCGGGGCGGGGATGGCCGCGTACGTCGCCGCCGCGGGAACCGCCGCGTCCACCGTCTCCGCGCTGAACGCGGCGTCGGCGCTCTTCCTCGTCCTCGAAGCGGCGACACCGCTGTGACGCCCCGGTGCGCGCCGGCGGCCGGGGCCGTGTCCACCCAGCGTCCTCTACACGCCTGTAGAACCAGTAGAGTGCACGCGTCGCACAGTGCGGCGAACCGGCCCGTCCGACGTGTGGGCGGGGCCGGGTACGGGGCACGGAGGACCAGCGTGGGCAGTCAATCCAGGGGGCGGCGCGCCCGCCCACCGGCGGGCGGCGGCCGACGCGCCGCCCGGGAGGCGGGCCGGACCAAGCTCACCCGGCGGGGGCGAATAGCTCTCTGGACCGGCGGGGTGCTCGCCGTGGCGCTGATCGGCGTGACGGGCGCCGGGGCCTGGGTCTACCAGAGTCTCGACGGCAACATCCACGGCGCGGACATCGACGGGAAGATCGGCGGCGACCGCCCGGTCAACTCCAGTCCCGGCTCGAAGAACATCCTGGTCGTCGGCTCCGACTCGCGCGACGGCGACAACGGCAAGTACGGCAAGGGCCTGACCACCATGCAGTCGGACACGCTGATGGTGATGCATCTGGCCGCCAACCGGGAGTGGGCCACGGTGGTCTCCCTCCCCCGCGACTCCTGGGTGAACATCCCGTCCTGCGACCAGGCCGACGGGTCCACGTCGAAGCCGCACCACTTCAAGATCAACGAATCGTTCGCGATCGGCGGGTCGTCCGGCGAGGTCGCCGACGCCGCCGCCTGCACCATCAGGACCGTGGAGCAGAACACCGGGCTGCGCATCGACCACTTCATGTCGGTGGACTTCCAGGGTTTCAAGGGCATGGTCAACGCGCTGGACGGCATCGAGGTCTGCCCCGAGACGGCGATCCACGACAAGAAGGCCCACCTCGACATGGAGGCGGGCTGCCAGACGATCAAGGACGAGAAGGCGCTGGGATACGTCCGTACCCGCTACAGCGTCGGGGACGGCTCCGACCTCGGACGCATCGGGCGTCAGCAGGAGTTCATGGAGGCCGTGGCGGCCAAGGCGCAGGCGAAGCTGACCAGCCCCAACGCGCTGTACGGGTTCCTCGACTCGGCGACCAAGTCGCTCACCACGGACGAGGAACTGGCGGGCATCAAGCCGCTCACCTCCCTCGCCAACGAGATCAAGGCCGTCCCGAGCGACCGGCTGACCTTCCTGACCGTGCCGAACTACCCGCGCGAGGCCGACGTACCGACCGACAAGGCCAATGTCGTCTGGCAGTATCCGCAGGCCGGAAACCTGTTCACCGCGATGGCGCGGGACAAGGAGACCGACAAGGAGAAGCTGGAGGCCGACAGCGAGAACCTGGTCTACGCGAACACGGTGCGCGTCCAGGTCCTCAACGGCACCGGCACCCAGGGACGCGCCGCGGACGTCGCCGACACCCTGCGTACGGCCGGATTCACCGTCTCCTCGGTCGGGAACGCGCCCGAGTCGGCGAGGAAGACCACGGTCGGGTACCCGCAGGACCTCCGGTCGGCGGCCGAGGTACTGGCCTCCCGGCTGCCGGGCAGCGCCGCAGAGCAGGACGCGGCGGCCACGCCGGGCGTGGTGACCCTGACCGTGGGCGAGGATTTCAAGGCCCTGCGATGATTCCCGGGGCCGCGCGCGCCCCGGGAGTGACCTACGCGACAGCCCGTGGCGGACACCACATTGCACTTCTTTGCGATTCCTTTACCATTGAGCGACGGGGTCACCTCCCCGTCGCCCCACCGACCGATGCACGAACCGAACCAACTGATCCAAGAAGGAGCTACGTCCCGCAATGGGTGAGCCTCCCAGTACGAACCGTGCCATTCCCGTCCCGTCGAGCCATGGGACGGAGGTGGCACGGTGACCGAAGTGCTCCTGCTGCTCCTCGCCCTCGCGCTCACCCTCGCCTGTGCGGTGTTCGTGGCGGCCGAGTTCTCCCTGACCACGATCGAGCGGGGCGAACTGGAGCGCGCCGCCGCCGCCGGTGAGCGCGGCGCCGCCGGCGCCCTGGAGGCGGCCAAGCGGCTCACCTTCCAGCTCTCCGGGGCCCAGCTCGGCATCACGGTGACCTCCCTGGTCATCGGCATGCTCGCCGAACCGTCGCTGGCCGTGGTGCTGCGCGGCCCGCTGGAGGCCACCGGCCTGCCGGAAGGCGCGGTCCCCACGGTCGCCACCCTGCTCGGCGTCTCGCTCTCCACCGTCGTCCTGATGGTCGTCGGCGAGCTGGTCCCGAAGAACTGGGCGATCTCCAGCCCGCTCGCGGTCGCCAAGGTCGTGGCGGGTCCGCAGCGCGGCTTCACCGCCGCCTTCGCCCCGCTGATCCGGCACCTCAACAACACCGCGAACCGACTGGTACGGCGCTTCGGCCTGGAGCCCGCGGAGGAGCTGGCGTCCGCCCGCACCCCCGAGGAACTGGTCGCCCTGGCCCGGCACTCCGCACGGGAGGGCGCCATAGAGGCGGACTCCGCCGAACTGTTCGTACGGACCCTGCACCTCGCCGAGCTGACCGCGGAGAACGTGATGACCCCGCGGGTCGACGTCCGGGCCCTGGAGGCGCACGCCACCGCCACGGACGCCGCCCACCTCACCCTGGCCACCGGCCTGTCGCGCTTCCCCGTCTACCGGGACAGCCTCGACGAGGTCATCGGCACGATCCACATCCGTGACGTGCTGGCCCTGGACGAGGACCGGCGGGACCACACCCCCGTCACCGAGCTGGCCACCAGCCCCATGCTGGTGCCCGACTCCCTCCCGGTGGACCGGCTGCTGCGGCGCCTGCGCGCGTCGCGGACGATGGCCGTCGTCATCGACGAGTACGGCGGCACCGCCGGCGTCGCCACGGTGGAGGACATCGTGGAGGAGGTCGTCGGAGAGGTACGCGACGAACACGACCCGGACGAGACCCCGGACCTGGCCCCCGGACAGCCGGACGCCGAAGGCCGCGACGTGTGGGAGGCCGACGGATCCGTCCGCCTCGACCAGCTCGAAGCGATCGGCTTCACCGCGCCCGACGGCCCCTACGAGACGCTCGCCGGGCTGCTGGCCACCCGGCTGGAGCGGCTGCCCGTACACGACGACACCCTGGAGATCGACGGCTGGCGGTTCGCCGTCCTGCGGATCGAGCACCATCGCGCGGACCGGGTGGGCGTCACCGCCCCCGCCCCGGCCGCACAGCTCACGGAGGATGCCCGATGACCGGCCTCCAGCTCGCCATCGGCGCGCTCACCCTGTTCACCAACGCGTTCTTCGTCGGGGCCGAGTTCGCGCTCATCTCCGTACGGCGCAGCCAGATAGAGCCCCTGGCCCTCAAGGGCAGCAGGCGTGCGAAGAGCACCCTGTGGGGTCTGGAACACCTCTCGGCGGCCATGGCCACCGCGCAGCTCGGGATCACCATCTCCTCGCTGGTGCTGGGCGCCGTCGCGGAACCGGCGATCGCGCACCTGCTGGAGCCGCCGTTCGAGGCGATCGGGGTGCCCGAGGCGCTGATCCACCCGATCGCGTTCGTGATCGCGCTGACCCTGGCGACGTATCTGCACATGCTGGTCGGCGAGATGGTGCCGAAGAACATCGCGCTGGCCGCCCCGGCGCCCACCGCGCTCGCGCTCGGCCCCGCGCTGGTCTGGCTGACCCGCGCGCTGCGCCCGGTGATCTTCGGGATCAACGCGTTCGCCAACTCCATCCTGCGGCTGCTGAAGGTCGAACCGAAGGACGAGGTCGCCTCCGTCTTCACCGACGACGAACTCGCCCGGCTGGTCAAGGACTCCAGCGAGGCGGGGCTGCTGGACCCGGCGGACGGGGAGCGGCTGCGCGACGCGCTGGAGCTGGGTACCCGGCCGGTGGGCGAGGTGATGGTCCCGCTGAACCGGACGATCACCGTCGACCACCGGATCACCCCGCGGGAACTGGAGCGCGCCGCCGCGTCGTCCGGCTTCTCACGGCTCCCGGTGACCGGGCCCGACGACACGATCCTCGGTTACCTGCACATCAAGGACGCCCTCGGCGTCGTCGAGCGCACCGAGCCGTTCCCGCGGAGCGCGCTGCACACGGTGATCCGGGTCGAGATCGACAGCCCGCTCGACGACACGATGACGGCCATGCGCGCCGGTGGTACGCACCTGGCCGCCGTCACCGGGGACAAGGGGACCGTCATCGGCTTCGTCACCATGGAGGACGTCCTGGAGGAACTGGTCGGCCCCGCCACAGGCCCGCCGACCGCCGCGTAGAGCGGCACGCACGGACCGCACCACCCCGCGGACCGCCCGCTCCGGCCGATTCCCTACGGCCGGGCGGTGCGACAGCGGCCGGTGCCCCGCCCCGGGCACCGGCCGCTCCCGACGGCCCCTCACCCCTCTCACCCCTTTTCGCCCTTTGGCGTTTTTACGTTCGTATCGGTACGCGCAAGAGAAAACGAGTGTCCTCCGATGTCCGACGGGACGATTCGATTAGAGCCGGTGGCTCTCGCCGCGCACAGCCGGCGCATCGTGGATTCCACCGCCTTCAGCAGCGCGGTGTTCTGCCTGATCGTCGGTAACGCGTGCCTGCTCGGCATCGAGACGTACACCGGCGCCGTGCACCAGTGGCGCGCCGAACTGAAGCTCGCCGAGCACCTGTTCCTCGCCGCCTTCACCGCGGAGATCCTGCTGCGCGCCGCCGCCTGCGCGGACCGCCCGAAGGAGTTCTTCCGCGATCCGTGGAACATCTTCGACCTGGCGGTCGTCGCGCTGGCCCTCACGCCCTTCGCCCGCGAGAACACGACGCTTCTGCGGCTGCTCCGGCTCGCCCGGGTGCTGCGCGCGGCCCGCTTCCTGCCGCAGCTCCGTATCGTGATCGTCGCCGTGGGCAAGAGCCTGCCGGGCACCGCGAGCTTCGTGCTGGTGGGCGCACTGCTGCTGTACGTGTACGCCATGCTCGGCTGGGTCTTCTTCGCGCGCGCCGACCCCGAGCACTACGGCTCACTCGGCCGCGCCGCCCTCACCCTCTTCCTGCTGATCACGCTCGACGGGCTCGGCGACGCGGTCCGCGGTGGCCTGGAGGTCTCCCGCTGGACCATCGTCTACTTCGCCTCGTTCGTGCTGCTGGGGTCGTTCCTGCTGGTCAACCTGCTGATCGGGGTGGTCATCAACTCGCTGGAGGAGGCCCGCGAACTGGAGGCGGAAGAGCGGGCGCACGAGATGGCGGCGCCGTCGGGAGGGCCCGAGGAGGCACGGGCCGTGCTGCTCGCGCGGATCGCCGCCGCGCGCCGGGCGCTGGACGAGGTCGAGGAAGGGCTCGCCACCGCCGCGGCGCACGATCACCCCCTCCTACGGCCGTCCCCGCCTGGCGCGTCCGTCCCCCGTGGCCCTTCATAGGGGGAAGAAGGCGTCCGTTCGGGCGGAGGGTCGTATGGCGGTTCGCGAACACCGGCACCTGGGATATCCGGTGGCGGCGGGGGTGTTCGCCGTCGGCATGGCGGGCACGACCCTGCCCACCCCGCTGTACGGGCTCTACCGGGAGCAGCTCGGCTTCTCCGAGCTGATGGTGACGGTGGTGTTCGCCGTCTACGCCCTCGGGGTGATCGCCGTACTGCTGCTGGCCGGCGACCTCTCCGACCAGGTGGGCCGGCGGCCCGTGCTGCTCTGCGCGCTGGGGCTCTCGGCGGCCAGCGCCCTGTGCTTCCTCTTCGAGGGCGGTCTGCCCGCGCTGTTCGCGGGGCGGCTGCTGTCCGGGTTCGCCGCCGGTCTGCTGAGCGGCACGGCCACCGCGTACGTGCTGGAACTGGCCCCGCCGGGGCGGCAGGCGCGCGCCGGGCTGGCCGCCACGGCGGCGAACATGGGCGGGCTGGGCTGCGGTCCGCTGCTGTCCGGGGTGCTCGCACAGTACGCGCCGTGGCCGCTGCGCCTGCCGTTCCTGGCGCATCTCGCGCTGGTGGTGGTCGCCTCCGTGACCACCTGGCTCCTGCCGGAGACCGTCGCGGACCGGCAGCGGCCACGGTTGCGCCCCCGGGGTCTCTCGCTGCCGCCCGGGATCCGTTCGGTGTTCGTCCCCTCGGCGCTCGCCGCGTTCGCAGGGTTCGCGCTGCTGGGGCTGTTCACGGCGGTCGCGCCGAGCTTTCTGGCCCAGACCCTGTCGGTGGACAACCTGGCGGTGACGGGCGCGGTCGTCTTCTCCGTCTTTCTCGCCTCGACGGCCGGACAGGCGCTGATGGGGCGTCTGGGGGTACGCGCGGCGCTGCCCGGCGGCTGTCTGGTCCTGGTGGCCGGGCTGCTGCTGGTGGCCGCCTCGCTGGCGGCGCGGTCGCTGCCGCTGCTGGTGGCGGGCGCCCTCTGCGGCGGGCTCGGTCAGGGGCTGGCCTTCCGCGCCGCCATGACCGCGATCAGCGGCGCGGCGCCGCCGGAACACCGGGGCGCCACGCTCTCCGCCTTCTTCGTCGTCGCCTACACGGGGATCTCGCTGCCGGTCGTCGGGGTGGGCGCGCTGACCCTGTGGCTGGGGCTCACGGTCGCGGGGCTGACGTTCTCGGTCTGCGTGGTGGTGCTCGCGGCCTGCGTCGGACTGTACGTGCTGCGCCATCCGCCCGGCGCCTCCGCCGCCTCCGACGGGGACGCCGGGGACGCCGGGGACGCCGGGGACGCCGGGAAGTGACGGGCCGCCGGTTCATCCGGGGCACGCCCGTCAGGGGCGCCCCGCCGGCGGGACCTCCTCGCCCGGTGCCACCGGCCCCGGCGGGGTGCCGTCACCGAACGGCCGGCCGCCCAGCTCCGCGCGGTGGTGCGGCGTCAGCCAGCCGGAGAGATCGGGGCCGAGCGGCACGATCCGGGTCGGGTTGATACCGGTGTGCACCTGGTAGTAGTGGCGCTTGATGTGGTCGAAGTCCACGGTGTCACCGAAGCCGGGGGTCTGGTAGAGGTCCCTGACGTAGGCCCAGAGCACCGGGTCCTCTGCCAGCTTCGAGCGGTTGCACTTGAAGTGTCCGTGGTAGACGGCGTCGAAGCGTACGAGCGTGGTGAAGAGCCGGATGTCCGCCTCGGTGAGGGTCTCCCCCACCAGGTAGCGGCGGTCGGCCAGCCGCTCGGAGAGCAGCCCGAGCCGGTGGAACACGGCGTGGTAGGCGTCCTCGTACTCGCTCTGGCCGGAAGCGAACCCGGCGCGGTACACGCCGTTGTTGAGGTCGCGGTAGACGCCCTCCATCACCTCGTCGATCTCGTCGCGCAGCGGCTCGGGATAGAGGTCCGGCGCGCCGTCGCGGTGCAGCGCCGTCCAATCGGTGGCGAGGTCCAGCGTGATCCGCTGGAAGTCGTTGGTGACGAGTCGGCCGCTGGGCACGTCCACCACCGCGGGGACGCTGACCCCGCCCGGGTAGCCGTGCTCGCGCGCGTCGTACGCCTCGGCGAGGTGGCGGATGCCCAGGACGGGGTCCCGGCCGTCCGGATCGAGGGTGAAGCGCCAGCTCCGGTCGTCCTGGATGGGGTCGGCGACGGCGAGCGAGAGCGCGCCCTCCAGGCCGAGGAGCCGGCGCGAGACGAGGGCGCGGCTCGCCCAGGGGCAGGCACGGCTGACCACGAGCCGGTAGCGGCCGGCCTCGACGGGCCAGCCGTCGGCACCGTCGGCCGTGATCCGGTCCGTGAAGTGGCTGCGGGAACGCTTGAAGGGCTTCTTCCCGTAGGCGGCGTTGCCCCCGGTGGTGTCGTTCCCCTCGGTGGTGTCGCCGCCCTCGGTGGTGTCGCCGCCCCCGGTCCCGGTGGGTCGGTTCATCACTGGTTCCCTCCTGCTCGTCGTCTTTCCTTCTTACGGAACCGGTTCCCCGTACGGAGCCGGTTCTCCGCGCGTCGGGCGACGGCGATGTCGGCGAGCGCGACCAGCAGCGCCGCGATCACGAACCCGGCCGCGACGACGAGTCCGTGGTCGAACGCGGCGGCCCAGCCGTCGGACGCCACCTGGGCGAAGAACACGGAGCCCACCGCGGCGATCCCGATCGCGGAGCCCACCCGCTGGCTCGTCTGGAGGGTGCCCCCGGCGCTGCCCGCCATGACCACGGGCACCTCGGCGAGGGTGAGGGTCTGGTTGGGCGAGATGACCAGTCCGCTGCCCACTCCGGCCAGGAGCAGCGGCGCCGCCGTCGCCCACCCGACGCCACGCCCCGGCACCAGGTGTACGGCGAGGGCGGTGGCCCCCAGACCGGCCGCCACCATGATCAGCCCGACGGCGACGAGCGGCCGGCCGAAGCGCCCGACCAGCCGCCCGCCGAGACCGGCCGCCGCCCCCGAGCCCAGGGCGAAGGGGGTGATGGCGAGACCCGCCTCCAGGGCGGTGTAGTGCAGTCCGCTCTGAAGGTAGAGCGTGCTGATGAAGAAGACGGTGGTGAACCCGGCGAAGTACAGCAGGATCAGCAGGCAGCCCAGGCGGAAGGCGCGGATCCGGAAGAGGGAGAGGTCCAGGACCGGCTGGGTGGCGCCCGTACGGCACCGGGACTCCCACCGTACGAAGCCGGCCAGCAGCGCCGCGGCGACCAGCATCAGCAGCCATTTCGCGTCGCCGTGCCACTGCTGCGACTGGACGAGGGGCAGCAGCAGCGCCAGTACCCCGCCGCCGAGCAGCAGGACGCCGACGGGGTCGAGGTCGCGCGGGGTGACCCGGCCGGCCGACGGGGTGTCCGGCAGCAGCCGGTGGGCCAGCACCAGGCAGACGGCGCCGAGCGGCAGGTTGACGTAGAAGACCCACCGCCAGCCCTCGTCCGCCCCGGCGGCCTGGATGATCAGACCGCCCAGGAGGGGGCCGACCGCGGTCGAGATGCCCACCACCGTGCCGAACATGCCGAAGGCCCGGCCCCGTTCCCGGCCGGCGAAGAGCTGCTGGATCAGGGCGGAGATCTGCGGGGAGACCAGGCCGCCCGCGAGCCCCTGCACCAGCCGGGCGAGCACCAGCCAGAGGCTGGACTGCGCGGCTCCGCAGGCGGCGGAGGCGAGGACGAAGAGGGTCAGGCCCCACATGAAGACCGGGCGCCGCCCCCGGGCGTCCCCAAGCCGGCCCGCCGGGATCAGGAAGAGCCCGAAGGCGAGGGCGTACCCGGAGACCACCCACTGGAGGTCGGACACCGGGGTGCTGAGCCCCTCGCGGATGGAGGGCAGGGCGACGTTGACGATGGAGACGTCCAGCAGCGTCATGAACCCCGCCACCAGGCAGACCGCCAGCGCCTTCCACCGCCGGGGGTCCGGCTCGGCGGGGGTGGTGGGTCCCGCGGCGCCCCCGGGGCCCGCCGGGTCGGCGGGAGCGCCTGCGTCCTGCCCGTTATGTCCGGCCATGGACCGCACCCTACGGCGAAGGGGCACGGTCCGCGCGCGAGGAACGCGCGGGCCGTGCCCCCGATCACCGCCCGGCCACCGGGCTACCCGTGCCGCGGGGCCGTGGAGGCCGCTGTCAGGCCACGTTGATGGCGGTCCAGGCGGCGGCCACCGCCTTGTACTCGGTGCTGGTGGTGCCGTACAGGGCGCCCGCCGCGCTGAGCGTCGCGGTGCGCGCCCGCGCGTAGTTGGTGGTGGACGTCATGTACGTGGTGAGCGCCTTGTACCAGATCTGGATGGCCTTGTCGCGGCCGATGCCGGTGAGCGTGGCGCCGTTGCTGGTGGGGCTGTTGTAGCTCACGCCGTTGATCGTCTTCGCCCCGCTGCCCTCGGACAGCAGGTAGAAGAAGTGGTTCGCCGGGCCCGACGAGTAGTGGACGTCGAGGTTGCCCAGCGTGGACGACCAGTAGTCCTTGGAGGCGCCGTCCTTGCTGGGCTTGTCCTGGTAGCGCAGCGGGGTGCCGTCACCGTTGATGTTGATCTTCTCGCCGATGAGGTAGTCGCCCGGGTCGCTCGCGGTGTTGGAGTAGAACTCGACCGCGGTGGCGAAGATGTCCGAGGTGGCCTCGTTGAGGCCGCCGGACTCACCGCTGTAGTTCAGGTTGGCGGTGGCCGCGGTGACGCCGTGGGTCATCTCGTGGGCGGCCACGTCGAGCGAGGTGAGCGCGTTGGCGTTGCCGGAGCCGTCCCCGTACGTCATGCAGAAGCAGGAGTCGCTCCAGAACGCGTTGACGTAGTTGTTGCCGTAGTGGACGCGGGAGTAGGAGGCGACGCCGTTGTTCTTGATGCCGTTGCGGCCCACGACGTTCTTGTAGAAGTCCCAGGTCTCCGCCGCGCCGTAGTGCGCGTCGACGCCCGCGGTCTGCCGGCCGCCGGCCCAGACGTCGTCGGCGTCGGTGAAGAGCGTGCCGGTGCCCGAGGTGCCCTGGTTCAGGTCGTACGTCTTGTGGCCGCCACGCCCGCCGTCGGTCAGGTTGTACGTGGTGCCGCTCTTGGTGGTGCCGAGCGTGACGGTGCCGTTGTACTTGCCGGTGCCGGTGCCGGTCTCGATGGCCTCGTGCCGGAACAGCTCGGCGCCGGTGGCCGCGTCGGTGACGACGTGCAGCTCGCTCGGCGTTCCGTCGGGCTGGACGCCCTTGACGACGGTCTCCCAGGCGAGCACCGGCGTGCCGGAGGCGGCCCAGATCACCTTGCGGGGCGCGTCCTCGGCCGCCGCGTCGGCGGTCTTCTCCGCCGAGGCGGCCTTCAGGGCCTTCGCCTTCGCGGCGGAGGAGGCGACCGCGGCGTCGGTGGAGGCCACGGCTATGCGGGCCGTGGTCGCCTTGGTGACGTCCGTCCCGCCGGCCGGGGTCTCGTGGACGACGAGGTCCCCGCCGAGCACGGGCAGACCCTGGTAGGTCCGCTCGTACCGGGTGTGGACCGTGCCGTCGGCGTCCTTGACGACATCCCTGACGACCAGCTTCTCCGCGGCGCCGAGACCCAGGGTCTTCGCCTCGCTCGCGGTGTCCGCCTGGGCGGACCTGATGGCTTCGACGCGCTGGGTGGGGGTCAGTTCCAGCGCGGTGGCGCCGCTCTCCCGGGTCGGGTCGGGCTGAGCGCTCGCCGTGCCCGACTGGACGCCGACGACGACCATGGCGGCGGACGCGACGAGCGCCGCGACGCGCATGGCCTTGCGGGGGGTGGTGGCGCGGGGGGTGGAAGCTACGAGTCTCACTCAGTCTCCAAGAGTGTCGGACCGCCGGTGGGCGGTCCCCTGTGGGGAAGCGGCGGTCGCGGGTGGAGCCGCCGCCTGAAGTGCTGAGAGGTGCGCGAGTGCCACAGAGCTGACTCACCACGTGATCTACGCGCGGTGAGCCGTCCAGAGAGTGCCACTCAAGGGACTCGTTCCGACAGATCAGAAACCAGGATTTGACCTTGTGTTGTCAATTCTGTACGCCATAAATACATCAAACGGTCTTAATGGAAGGGAACTTGGCGCCCGCGTAAAATGAACGCGCTGTCGCGCATGGAGCGGAGAGCCCCGGCGGGCGACAGCCGGGACCCTCCGCGGTCATGGGGTGGCGCTATTCGAAGAGGTCGGAGTACGAGCCGAGGGCCAGCGCGATGTCCGCCTGTGCCCAGAACCGGTGGTAGGTGAAGGTCGGCGCCGCGCCGCCCTTGAGATACGCCTCGACCTTCGACCAGGCCGGGTCGCTCTTGTAGAAGGAGCGGATCGAGGCGAAGGTGGAGCTGGAGTCGATCCGGTCACCGTTCGGCATGGCGCCGGTCCAGCCGCTCGGGACGTAGACCGGGTCGTCGAACCGGCTGTAGTCCGCGCGGGTTTCGGGGACCGCGATGCCCAGGGCGTCCCGGTGGTGGTCCCACATGCCGTCCAGCAGCGCCTTGGCGGTGGTCTTCGCCGCCGCGTGGCCGGACCTCGCCGCGTAGTACGAGAGGGTTTTGGCGTACGCGGCGGCCACGCCCACGTCGTTGGTGTAGTCCGCGACGGTGACGTGCAGTCCGGTGTTGGCTCCGGGGGTGGTGGCGTTCCAGGTGTCGGGCTTGCCGGACCACTGGAGGGTCGACGGGATCAGATACGTACCGTCCGGGTTGACGGTGGTCCTGGACAGGGCCCAGGTGACCCACTTGTCCAGCACCGCCTTGGCGGCGGCATCACCCGTACGGTTGTAATACTCGGCGACGCGCTCCATGGACCACGCCTGGAAGCCGAACCACTGGTTGGACGGCGGGTCGTGGTAGACGGGGGCCTCGTCGTAATACATGCCGTAGAACGTCGGGCTCCCGGCCGGGGGCGTCGCGTACCGGCCCTGCCAGCTGTTGGTGGCGCCGCCCGCGATCCCGCCCTCGGAGGACTGGAGCCAGCGGTAGAACTCCACCTGGCGCTTGAGGCTGGTGGACCAGTCCTGCTGGCCGGTGGCCGACTTCGGCTTGAGGTCGGCGTACGAGCTGAGCGCCCAGGCCGCCATCGGGTTCTGGTAGCCGCTGTGGCTGAAACTGGAGCCGATGCGCCAGGCCCAGCCGGCCGAGGCGTCGGTGGCCCCGCCCCAGGCGTAGTACCAGGAGAGCAGGTAGTGCGAGCTGTTCTTGCCGCTGCCCGCGGGGCAGGCGGTCTCCCCCGCACAGTCGCCGACCTTCTTGAAGTACTTGTCGTACATGGCATAGCGGAGGTAGTCGCCCATCTTCGCGGCCTTGGCGACATTGGCCGAGACGGCGCTGCCCTTGCCCTGCTCCTTGGCCCATTCCGAGGCCCAGTAGGCAGCCTGGACCACGCGGGCGTCGGCGTCGGGGGCGTTGGTGAACTTCCACTGCTTGGCGTACGAGGCGTCCTTGGTGAAGAGGTCCAGATAGCCGTTGGCGCCGCCGTACTTGAACGCGTCACAGGTGGGCTGGGTGACGGTCTCCCAGACCGACTCCTGCGGTCCGCGCTGGAAGGTGTTGATGTAGGAGGGGCCCTGATCGGCGGGGCCCGCCTCGCACTTGCCGGGCGCGTTGCCGAATCCGTAGACGTTGTCGACGTCCTGGATCCAGTGCATGCCGTAGATGTCGTCGGTGCCGTACGCGCTCTTCAGCTCGCCCGCGATGGGGTCGTTGCCCACGGGGACGTTGCTGTTGAGCTGCGAGGGGTACTGCGAGGGCAGATCCTGCTCGGGCGCGTAGGTGGCGGGCTTCGAGGCGTTGTAGAAGCTGTTGGTCGGCTGGTCGGCGTGGGTGGGGATCATGTACTTCTCCATGATGTCCCAGGCGCCGTTGAACTTGGCCCAGTCGCCGGTGACCTTGCCGTACATCGCCTGGAGCCAGATCAGATAGCTGTACGCCTCCGAGGTCGTCTCGTGGCCGTGGTCGGGCGCCTCGACGATCAGGGTCTCGACCGAGTGGTACGGGACGCCCTCGGGCGAGAAGTATCCGGCGGCCGGGTCGGTGATCTTGCCGTACAGCTCCAGGAACCGGGCGTCGTACGTGGTCGACGCGGCGAGCTGGGTGACGGTGACCTCCGCCTTGGCCTGTCCGGTGGCGCTCGCGGTGAAGGTGGCGGCCCCGGTGCCGGTCGCCGCGGCGGTGACGGTCACCTGCTGGGCGGTGTTCCAGTTGGCCGGGGTGAAGGTGAGGGCGGCGCCCGAGGTGACGGTCAGTCCGGTGTTGCCCGCGGTGCGGGCCACGGCGACGTTGACGTTCGCGCTCGGCTGCGTCGACAGCTTGACGGCGAAGGTGCCCGTCCTGCCCTGCTGCACACCGAGCTGGCCGGGCGTCGCGACGATGGAGGGGCCCGCCGTGACCCGCACCCCGACCGGGGTGGACTCGGCGGCGGCGCCCTGCCCGTCGTACGCCTTGGCGTAGAGCGAGAGGTCGCCCGCCGGCACGTTCGGGTAATTGAAGGTGTACGGCGAGGTCGTGTCGGTGCCCAGCAGCGTGGTGTCGCTGTAGAACTCGACCTTGGTGATGCCCGCCCCGTCGGCCGCGGCGGCGGTGGCGGCCATCGGGATGGTGCCGCCCGCGGTGAACAGCGCGCCGGGGGCCGGGCTGGTCAGCACGGCGATGGGCGGCTGGTGGGCGCCTGTGCAGGTCACGCCGTTGACGGCGAAGACGGTGGGCGCGGCGTTGGCGCCGCTGTAGGTGAAGTTGGCACCGGCGGTGGCCGAGGCGCCGACCGCTATGGACCCGTTGTGCGCGGCGTTCTTGACGGTGACGTTCTTGCCGGACTGCGTCCAGGTGCCGTTCCAGCCGCTGGTGAGCGTCTGGTTGCCGGCGTACCCGTAGGTGAGGGTCCAGCCGGAGATGGCCTCCGTACCCCGGTTGGTGATCGTCAGGTCGGCGGTGAAGCCGGATCCCCAGTCGTTCGTCTTGTAGTCGACGCCGCACTGGACCGCGGCGGCGTGCGCGGGAGTGCTGTTGACCGCGGTCAGACCGAGCGGCAGGGAGAGGGCGGCCGCGAGGGCGATGAGCATCCGGCGGGTACCGCGCGGCCCGCGGACCCTTCTGGGCGGGGATGACGCGCCTGGTGGGAATCCTCGTGAGCCGAACATGCCGAGCATGGAGGGGTCCTCCTCGCGGTCCGGTGCGGGTGGGGGGATGGGGATACGAACCAGTGGGAGCGCTCCCAAGCGTCGAGCGGGACCGTGCACCTGTCAAGACTTTGAACGAGACGCACGTCCAGGCGAGTTGGCAGATAAAAGAATTCAACTGGACTGTTGACTCACGCCACTTCGGCGCTACCGTCGAACCCAACCAGTGGGAGCGCTTCCATCAGTCATACGCCGTGTCAGGCGGCGTGTGGGCCATCGAGGAGTCGCTCCATGCGAGCACCACCGCGCCTCTGTGCACTGCTGGCCGCGACGGCCCTGGCCGTCGCCGGAACAGCCGTCGCCACGCAGGCGGCCGCGTCGGGAACCGCGGCCGGCTGCACCGTCGAGTACCGCACCACCGGTCAGTGGGACGCCGGATTCCAGGGCGACGTCACGCTGACCAACCACGGGTCGCCGGTCGAGAACTGGTCCCTCACCTTCGACTTCCCGGGTACGCAGAAGGTGACCCAGGGCTGGAACGGGAAGTGGTCGCAGTCGGGCAGGACCGTGACCGCGGTCAACGAGAGCTGGAACGGCAAGATCCCCACCGGCGGCTCGGTCAGCGCCGGATTCACCGCCTCCTGGTCGGGGTCCAACCCCGCGCCCACCGCCTTCAAGGTCAACGGCGTGGCGTGCGAGGGGAACACGGGCCCCGCCGACCCGCCGACCGACCCGCCCGCTCCGGGCGGCGCACCGCCCCAGCTCCGTGTATCGGGGAACAAGCTGGTCGACCAGAACGGCGCCACCCGCCGCATGCTCGGCGTCAACCGCTCCGGCGGTGAGTTCATGTGCGTCCAGGGCTACGGCTTCTTCGACGGTCCGGTGGACGACGCGTCCGTCCAGGCCATCGCGGACTGGAAGGTGAACACCGTACGCGTCCCCCTCAACGAGGAGTGCTGGCTCGGGCTCCCGCATGTGAACGCGGCCTACTCCGGAGCGAACTACATCGCGGCGGTCAAGACGTACGTGGCCAGGCTGGAGGCGCACGGCATCACGCCGGTCGTCGAACTGCACTGGTCCCACGGGAAGTACACCGGCGGTGACAGCCACTGTCCGGACACCGAGTACGCGACCTGCCAGAAGCCGATGCCGAACGCGCAGTACACACCGGCGTTCTGGTCCTCGGTCGCGCAGACCTTCAGGAACGACCGGGCGGTGGTCTTCGACCTGTTCAACGAGCCTTTCCCGGACCGCGCCACCAGCGACCTGGACGCCGCGTGGACCTGCTGGCGTGACGGCGGGAGCTGCCCCGGGATCGACTTCCAGGTCGCGGGGATGCAGTCCCTGCTCAACGCGGTACGGGCGGCCGGCGCCCAGAACCTGGTGCTGATCCCCGGCATCGCCTACTCGAACGACATGCGTCAGTGGCTGAAGTACCGGCCGTCCGATCCGGCTGGCAACACGGCCGCCGCCTGGCACACGTACAACTTCAACACCTGCTCGAACGAGAGCTGCTGGAACGAACAGCTCGCTCCGGTGATCGCCCAAGTGCCGCTCGTGGCGGGCGAGATCGGCGAGAACACCTGCTCACACGGGTACATCGACCGGGTCATGGCCTGGCTGGACGGCCGGGGCGCTTCCTACCTCGGCTGGACCTGGAACACCTGGGACTGTTCCTCGGGCCCGTCTCTGATCAGCGACTACAAGGGCACGCCGACCTCCTTCGGCGTGGGACTCCGTGACCATCTGAAGGGACTCTCATGAGCCGCACCCTCACCCCTCCGCGCCGAGCACGGACGGCGGTGCTCGCCGCGCTGGCGCTCGTCGCCGCCGCGGCCGGCACGGCGACCGTGCTGGAAGGGCCCGCCTCAGCGGCGGCGGCCGGCTGCACGGTCGACTACAAGATCCAGAGCTCCTGGAGCGGCGGCTTCTCGGCGGCCGTCGCCGTGACCAACACCGGTGACGCGGTGAGCTCCTGGAAGCTGGACTGGAGCTTCGCGGGCAACCAGAAGGTGACCCAGGGCTGGAGCTCCACCGTCACCCAGAGCGGTACGGCGGTCTCGGCCACCAACGCCTCCTGGAACGGCACCCTGGCCACCGGCGCCTCGACGTCCTTCGGCTTCAACGCCGACGTCACCGGCACGAACGCGGTCCCCACCACGTTCAAGCTCAACGGCGTCACCTGCAACGTGCCGGGCGGCGGCACCCCCACGGATCCGCCGACCACCCCGCCCCCGGGTTCGAGCGCCCGGGTCGACAACCCGTACGCGGGCGCCGGGGTGTACGTGAACCCGGAGTGGTCACGGAAGGCCGCCGCCGAGCCGGGCGGCACCAAGGTCTCCAACCAGCCGACCGGGGTCTGGCTGGACCGGATCGCGGCCATCAACGGGGTGAACGGCGGGATGGGGCTGCGCGCCCATCTCGACGCGGCCCTGACACAGGCGGCGGGCAAGGCGTTCGTCGTGCAGCTCGTGATCTACAACCTGCCGGGCCGTGACTGCGCCGCGCTCGCCTCCAACGGGGAGCTGGGCCCGACGGAGATCACCCGTTACCAGAAGGAGTACATCGACCCGATCGCCGCGATCCTCGGCGACACCAAGTACGCGAACCTGCGGATCGTGACGACCGTCGAGATCGACTCCCTGCCCAACCTCGTCACCAACGTCTCGCCGCGGCCGACCGTCACCCCGCAGTGCGACGTGATGAAGGCGAACGGCAACTACATCAAGGGCGTCGGCTACGCCCTGAACAAGCTGGGCGCCGTCGGCAACGTCTACAACTACGTGGACGCCGGACACCACGGCTGGATCGGCTGGGACGACAACTTCAACGCCTCGGCACAGATCTTCAAGCAGGCCGCGACCGCCGAGGGCAGCACGGTCGACAAGGTCGCGGGCTTCATCGTCAACACCGCCAACTACGGTGCGACGAAGGAGAACAACTACACCATCAACGACAGCGTGGCCGGCAAGTCGGTCCGTGAGTCGAAGTGGGTGGACTGGAACCGCTACGTCGACGAGCAGTCCTTCGCGCAGGCGTTCCGCCAGGAGCTGGTCGGCGTCGGCTTCCCGTCCGGCATCGGCATGCTGATCGACACCTCGCGCAACGGCTGGGGCGGCACCGCCAGGCCCGCCGGACCCGGCGCGCAGACCACCGTGGACACCTATGTGGACGGCGGGCGTTACGACCGCAGGATCCACCTGGGCAACTGGTGCAACCAGTCCGGGGCCGGGCTCGGCGAACGGCCGAAGGCCGCTCCCGCCACCGGGATCGACGCGTACGTCTGGATGAAGCCCCCGGGCGAGTCCGACGGTGCGAGCAAGGTCATCCCGAACGACCAGGGCAAGGGCTTCGACCAGATGTGCGACCCGACGTACACGGGCAACCCGCGCAACAACAACCACATGTCGGGCGCCCTGCCCAACGCGCCGCTCTCGGGTGACTGGTTCTCCGCGCAGTTCCAGGAGCTGCTGAAGAACGCCTACCCGGCGCTGTAACACCCCCGCACCACCCCGCGTCCCCCTCATGCGGACGGGACCGGCGGACCCCACCAGAGGCCCGCCGGTCCTCCGCCATTCCCGCCGGTAACCCGTGCAGACTCCACGCCCGGAAGGTGACATCGGCGACTGTTTCGGCTTTCGGCGGCCGTGAAACGGTGGGCTCTGTCGCCGTCCGAGGGAGTCCGTGTGAACAAGGGGTACGCCGTATTCTGCGATGCGGACCGGCAGTTCTACGACGCACCGCACCGGCTGTCCGCCGCCGGCTCCACGGACCGCGAGGCACTGTACGAGGCCGCCCGCCGGCCCGTTCCGGCGGGATGGCAGCGCCATCGCACCGGGGACTGGCTCGCGTTGCGTCCCCTCGATGTCCCACTGCCCCCGCAGGGCTGGAAGATCCATGTGTCGGCCTGTCTCGGCAACGCCGAGTCCGTTCTCGACCGGGTCATGGAGTACTGCGTCACGCGGCGTACCGCCTTCAAGTTCGTACCGAGCCGGTATCTGCTCCACACCCGCAACGCCAAGTACGCGGACCGCTCGGCCAGTGGCAAGTTCCTCACCGTCTACCCGGTCGACGACGCACACTGCCGCACCGTCGCCGAGGACCTCGACGCCCTGCTGACGGGCGAGCCGGGACCGTACATCCTCAGCGATCTGCGCTGGGGCAAGGGCCCCGTCCATCTGCGGTACGGCAGCTTCACCCAGCGGAACTGCTACGACGCCGAGGGGGAACTGCGCCCGGCCGTCGAGGACGACCGGGGCCGGCTCGTCCCCGATCTGCGCGGCCCCGTCTTCCAGATCCCGTCATGGGTGACCCCGCCCGCGTTCCTGCGGCCCCACCTCGACGCGCGGGACGCGACGACCGTCACGGAGCTGCCGTACCGGATCGAGCGGGCGCTGCACTTCTCCAACGGTGGCGGGGTGTACGTCGGACGGCACGGCGTCACCGGCGAGAAGGTGGTGCTGAAGGAGGCGAGACCGCACGCCGGTCTGGCCGCCGACGGAGCCGACGCCGTGACCCGTCTGAAGCGTGAACAGGACGCTCTGGAAGCGCTGTCGGGGCTGGGCTGCACCCCGGAGGTGCGCGACAGCTTCGTCCTCGGTGACCACCGCTTCCTGGTCCTCGAACACATAGAGGGCAAGCCCCTCAACACCTTCTTCGCCCGCAGGCACCCGCTGATCGACGCGGACCCCGGCGCGGCCCGGCTCGCCGAGTACACCGCGTGGGCGCTGCGGATCCACGGCCTGGTCGAGAAGGCCGTCGCCGCGGTGCACGGACGCGGAATCGTCTTCAACGACCTGCATCTGTTCAACATCATGGTCTCCGAGGACGAGACCTCGGTGGTGCTGCTGGACTTCGAGGCCGCCGCGCACATCGACGACAACGCCCGCCAGACCGTGGCCAACCCCGGCTTCGTGGCCCCCGCCGGCCGGCGCGGCTTCGACGTCGACCGGTACGCGCTCGCCTGTCTGCGTCTGGCCCTCTTCATCCCACTGACCAGTCTCCTCGCCGTGGACCGCGCGAAGGCCCGGCACCTCGCGGACGTGGTGGCGCGGCAGTTCCCGGTGGAGCGCGCGTTCCTCGACGAGGCCGTGGCGGAGATCCTGCGCGACCCGGCGGCCGGGCACGAACCGGTAGCGGCCGGGCGCGGTACGGCGGAGCGAGGACCCCGGTCGGCGCCGGAACCGTATCTCCCGGTGGAGCCGGGCGACTGGCCGCGCAGCCGGGACTCCCTGGCGCGGGCCGTCCTCGCCTCGGCGACCCCGGACCGCGAGGACCGCTGCTTCCCCGGTGACATCGCCCAGTTCACCGTCGCGGGCGGCGGTCTGTCGTTCGGCTACGGCACCGCCGGGGTGCTCTACGCACTGGCCGCCGCAGGGGCTAAGCCGTGCGAAGCCGCCGAGGAGTGGCTGCTGTCGCGGGCGAAGGAGCCCGCCTCGGGCACCCCGCTCGGCTTCTACGACGGGCTGGCCGGGCTCGCCTGGACGCTCGACCGGCTCGGCCACCATGAGCGGGCCATGGAACTGGCCGAGCTGACGCTCGACCAGCCGTGGGACGAGATCCCCGCCGATCTGCACAGCGGCGCGGCCGGGCTCGGCCTCGCCCTCGACTCCCTGGCGGCCTCGTCCGGTGAGCCGAGGCTGCACGAAGCGGCCCTGCGCTGCGCGGAGTCGGCGGCCCGCACGGTGGCGGGCGGACTCCCCCGCGCCGGACTGCTGTACGGGGCGTCCGGCGCCGCCCTGCTCTTCGTACGGCTCCACGAGCGCACCGGTGACCCCGCGCTGCTCGATCTCGCGGCCGACGCGCTGCGCCGTGATCTCGCCCGCTGCAAGCACGGCGCGGGCGGCACGCTCCAGGTAGACGAGGGCTGGCGCACCATGCCGTATCTCGGCGCGGGCAGTGTGGGCATCGGGATGGTGCTCGACGACTATCTCGCCCACCGGCCGGACGAGGCGTTCGAGCGGGCGCGCGGCGAGATCGTCCGGGCCGCGCAGGCCACGTTCTACGCGCAGCCCGGACTCTTCCGCGGCGCCGCCGGCATGGTCCTCCACCTCAGTCGCACCACGGCGGAAGGGCCCGGCACCGAGGCGGCCGACGTACGGCGCCAGATCGACGCGCTGGCCTGGCACGCCATGACCTACCAGGGCCACCTGGCCTTTCCCGGCGAGCAGATGATGCGGCTGTCCATGGATCTGGCGACCGGCACCGCCGGCTGTCTCCTGGCGCTGGCCGCCGCCTCGCCCCCGTATGGAGGGACGGCCCACCTGCCGTTCCTCCCGCCGCCCACGCGGCCCCAGAGCCGGCTCCGTCCCGGAGCCGTGACCAGCACACCGTCCCCATGAAAAGAGGAACGACGATGAACCTTCTCGACCTGCAGTCGCTGGAGACCCCCAAGGAAGAGGCGACCGGCGACGTGGCCACGGGAAGCCGCGCCAGCCTGCTGCTCTGTGGTGACAGCAGCCTGAGCATCACCACCTGTAACTGACATCCCGCCCGGCGGATGTCCGCCTCCCGTCCGCGGTTCTCACGAGCCGCGGACGGGAGGCATCCCGGGGCACCGGGCGGTCCAACGCCCGGGGCCCGTCCCATGGATCGAGCCGGTCTCCCGGTGGTGAGGAGGACGCCTA
>NZ_JBHZEJ010000085.1:0-35325 GCF_042756365.1 Streptomyces sp. NPDC059092 | reverse complement strand
GCGGTTCACACCGCGGGACCGGGCCTCCGGCATGTACGGGCTCCGGCGTCCGCGGGGTGTGCGGCATCACTTTGCATACATCGCGTATCGGATACATGATGTATCCGTTGGCTCTCCGGCGCGGGCCGACCTGAACCGGCCGGCCGACCGGCCGACCGGAGCGCGAGAAAGGGCCCAGCCATGCCGAAGTCACCGACCAGACGCCGTCCCCGTACGGTCGCCTCCCTGACCGACAGCGCGCTGGCCCTCTTCACCGAGCGCGGCTTCCACGCCACCTCGATCAGCGACATCGTCGAGCGCGCCGGGCTCACCCGGGGCGCCTTCTACTCCAACTACCGCGACAAGGACGAGCTGTTCCTCGCGCTGTACGACGCCCACGCCGACCGCCTGCTGTCCGGCCTGCGGGACGAGGCCGCCCGGCTGGACCCGGGCGCGGACCTGGTCGACGGGCTGCTGGCGTACACGGCGGACCGGGCCTCCCGGGAACGGCAGTGGTTCCTCGTCTCCATGGAGTTCACGCTGCACGCGGCCCGCACCCCCGCCGTCGCCGAACTGCTGGCCGTCCACGAGGAACGCCTGGTCCACGGCGTGGCCGGGATGATCACGGAGACCCTCGCCAGGACCGGGCTGCGCCCCACGATCGACCCTGCCGACGGGGCCCGGCTGCTCATCGCCCTGTTCAAGGGCATCAGCGCTCTGGAGCCCGTCCAGGGGCCGCGGACGATCCGGGGCGCCGAGGGGCTGTCGCGGCGCATCGCCCCGTACCTCGTCCGCGCGCTGACCACGGCGGCGGACCCGCGCGACCCCGCCCAGGACGCCCCGCGCCACACCCCCCACCCGAACGACGACTAAGGAACCCCCGAGCGATGAGCACCGACCTGGCCGACCCCTCCGACCCGTCCATATCCGCGTCCACCGCCCCACCGGCGCGCGGGTTCACCGCCGAACTGAGGGACGCGCTCAGCGCGCGCGGGCTGCTGCTCGTCGTCGGCGGGCTGGTCCTCCAACTCGCGTTCATCCTGTCGTACATCGGAGCCTTCCACGCGCCGGCCCCGCACCGGATCCCCCTCGCCGTCGTCGCCCCTGAGCAGGTCTCCGCGCAGACCGTCGACCGGCTGAACGCGCTGGACGGCGACCCCCTCGCGGCCCGCGCCGTCCAGGACGAGGCCGCCGGGCGCGCGCTGATCCACGACCGCACCGTCGACGCCGTACTCCTCGTCAACCCGAAGGGCACCGAGGACACGCTGCTCGTGGCGTCCGCGGGCGGGCCCGCCGTCTCGTCGACGGCCACGCAGATCGTCGAGCGGGCCGACGCGGCCCAGAACCGTACGGTCACCACCGACGACATCCTGCCGCCCGCGGCGGGCGACGGGCGCGGGCTGTCCTCGTTCTACCTGGCCATCGGCTGGATCGTGGGCGGCTACCTCGCCGCGGCCATTCTCGGCGTCGCCGCCGGGTCACGGCCGGCCAACCTCCACCGTACGGTCATCAGGCTCGGCGTCCTCGCCGTGTACGCGGTGGTCTCCGGGCTGGGCGGCGCCCTGATCGCGGGGCCCGTACTCGGCGCGCTGAGCGGCCACTTCGCCGAGCTGTGGGCGATCGGCGCGCTGACCGTCTTCGCCGCCGCCGCGACCACCGTCGCCCTCCAGATCCTGCTGGGCATCATGGGGATCGGCGTGACGATCCTGGTCTTCGTCGTCCTGGGCAACCCGAGCGCGGGCGGCGCGTTCCCCTCGTCGCTGCTGCCGCCGTTCTGGCGGGCCATCGGCGACTACATCCCCACCGGCGCGGGCACCACCGCCGTACGCAACACCGTCTACTTCTCCGGCAACGCCCTCGCCGGGCCGCTGTGGGTCCTGGCCGTCTACGCGGTGGCCGGCACCGGTGTCGCGCTGCTCGCCTCGGCCCGCCACCGGCGCGCGAAGACCGCGCCGGCGGCGGAGACCGGGACCGGGACCGATGTACGGGACCGTCAGAGCGTGGAGCGGTAGAGGCCGAACTCCGCGATACGGGCCGGCCGGCGGGAGCCGAGGATCCGCAGCCGCCAGCGCCGGGCGGTGACCGGGGCCGGCAGGAGCAGGATGCGGCTCGCGCCGACCGTGCCCGTACGGGTGACTTCCGTCCAGCCGGTCGCCAACTCGGCCTCGACCACGGACCGCTCGATCTGCTGGCCGTGACGGATGTCCTCGGCCAGCCGGATCCGGTCGACGGCCGTCGGTGCGCCCAGGTCCAGGGTGAGCGTCCCGGCGGAGGGTGCCGGGGCGGTCCACGAGGTGTCAGGGTCGCCGTCGACCGCCAGGGCGGGGGCGCGGCCGTCGCCCCGGGCGCGGGCGCCCCGCGCCAGGTCCGCGGGGAGTTCGCGCCGTACCCGCTCGGCGAAGGCGGCCAGGGCGGCGACGTCCGCCGGGTCGAGCCGGCCGTTCCGGTCGGGCGGGACGTTGAGCAGCAGGACGGCGTTCCGGCCGACCGACCGGAAGTAGAGGTCGGTGAGCTGCTGGGCGGTCTTGGGGCGTTCGTCGGGGTGGAAGAACCAGCCGGGGCGGATCGACACATCGCACTCGGCGGGCCACCACTGGAGGAAGTCGGTGTCCGGCAGGGCCCGGACGAGGGCGTCGCGGCCGCCCTGGTCGGGGGTGTCGTAGGAGAGGGCGAAGTCGGTGCGGCCGTTGGCCACCGCCTTGACGGGGACGGTGCTCCACTCGTTCTCGCGGGCGGAGCCGCCCTCGTTGCCGACCCAGCGGACGTCGGGCCCGGAGACGGCGATGGCCGCCCGCGGGGCGAGGGCGCGGATCAGCGTGTACCAACTGTCCCAGTCGTAGACCTCGACGTGCTCGGGCGGGATACGGCCCTGGGCGCCGTCGAACCACACCTCGTCGACCGGACCGTACTCGGTCAGCACCTCGTAGAGCTGGTTGAGCATGAGGGCGCCGTAGTCGGTGGCGGGGAGCCGGAGGACGGGCCCGGTCCGCCCGGCGCCGGCGTCGCCGTCCACCGGGGTGGGGATGGTGCGCGGGGTGCGGGCGCTGCCGTTGGCGTAGACGCCGTGCAGGTACTGGTTCTCGTCCGCCGGGGAGATGTACACGCCGACCTTGATGCCGTGGGCGCGCATCGAGTCGGCGAACGAGCGCAGCACGTCGCCGCGGCCCGCCTCCCAGGTGGAGGAGGCGACGCTGTGGCCGGTGTGGCGGGAGGGGAAGAGGACGAACCCGTCGTGGTGCTTGACGGTGAGGATGGCGAGCGTGAAGCCGCCGTCGCGCAGGGCGCGCGCCCACTGGTCGGTGTCCAGGCCGACGGGCTGGAAGACATCGGGGTCCTCGTCGCCCGTCCCCCATTCGAGGCCGGTGAAGGTGTTCACACCGAAGTGCAGGAACGCGGTCCGCTCCAGCCGCTGCCACGCGATCTGGCGCTCCGTCGGGCGCAGCCCGGCGGCCTTCGCCACGAGCTGGTCGGGGGTGTCGTCGGGGCTGACGGGGACGCGTGCGGCGGGTTCGTCCGCGCCCGCGTGCGCCGCGTGGGCGGGGGCGTACGGCGGGAGGGACACGGCGGTGAGGGCCCCGAGCCCGGCGACGAACGGGCGTCTTCCCAGCGTCATGAGCGGTTTCCCTTCTGCGGGCCGGCTGCCGGGCCGACGGCCGGGGCAGGTTCCGGAGCGGCTTCCGGAGTGGCTTTCGGAGCTGCTTCCGGAGCGGTGAGCGTCCAGACGGTGGGCGGGCGCTGGTCGGGCGGGTACTGGACCCACCGTCCGTCGGCGGTGAGGACGACGGACATCCGTGTGATCGCCTGAGTGAGGTGGAACCCGCCCTGCACGGAGGTCAGTTGCCAGCGCTGGAGCGTGGAGGCGGCCGAGCAGACCTCCTGGGTGACGGGACTGCCGGGCTCCAGCGGCGTGTTGAGGGTCAGCCGGCCGCTCCTGGTCTCGGCGCACCGTCCGGTGGCCGGGTCGGTGAGGGTGACGTAGCCGTCGGCGGTACGGGTGATCCGCTTCTGTACGGCGGGCTGTCGGCCGCTCGCGTCGCGCAGGGTGTACGTGCCGTCGGGCAGCGGCGGACGGGTGAGATCGGCGCGGCCCGGCGCGTACCCGACGGCGGTGGCGCGGGCGGTGAACTCCGCGTAGGTCGCGTCGGGGCGCGGGGACCCCCAGGTGGTCTGGGCGATGTAGCGCAGCGGCAGGAACAGGCCGGTGGCGACCTCGTTCTCGGTCTCGCCGCGACCGTTGTCGGGCCAGAGGCTGATCTTCGCGCCGGTGATCCCGGCGGCGGAGGCGACCTTCTCACCCTCGAAGCTGCGCGGGTCCCAGCCCTGCCCGTACAGGGAGGCGGTGTTCATGTGGAAGCCGCCGCGGATGAGATAGAGGGAGTACGAGGCGTTCATGACCCGGTATCCCTGGGCGAGGAGTTCGCTGGGCCTGGTCCTGACGTTCAGCCAGTGCTCGACGGTGGTGCCCGCGGCGACGGGGACGGTGTGGTCGCCGGTCAGCCCGTCGTTCCAGATCCGGAGCTGCTTGCCGCGGCCCGCCGCGTGGGCCTGGACGCGGTTGACGAAGTCGATGAAGGCGTCCTGCGGGGTGGCGGCCGGGCCGTACCGGTCGCGCGCGTACTCAAGGATGTGCGGGTACTTCGCGAAGTCGGAGCCGAGCATGTACTCGTCCGCGCCCATGTGCCAGACGGGCGCGGTGAAGACCTCGGCGTACTCGTCCATGAGGTCGGTGTAGTACGAGAAGGCGGCCGGGCTGGTGACGTCGAGGCGCGAGGGCTGCGGCGCGCCGTCGGAGTCGGTGAGCTGGAGATCGGGCCGCTGCTCGATCCACGGGTCCATGTGACCGGGGGAGTTGATCTCCGGGACGATGGTGATGTGGTAGCGGTCGCCGAGTGCGACGAGGCGGCGTATCTCCTCCTTGGTGTAGTAGCCCCAGGAGTTGGCCTCCGGGTGGCGGTCGCTCTTCACCTTCAGCTCCAGCAGGAGCTGGTTGAGCTTCAGGTACGCCATGTCGCGGAGCAGGTTCTCCAGCCAGGCCGGGGTGATGTGGATGTAGCAGGCGCAGACGCCCACGCCCCGCTCCGGGTACGCGGGTACGTCGACGGTGCGGCCCGCGGGTATGCGGTCGGCGGTGGCGAGGAGCTGGAGCAGGGTGCGGGTGCCGTAGAAGGCTCCGGCGGTGGTGGCTCCGGTGATGCGGACCCGGTCGGTGACCCGGAGTTCGTACCCCTCGGCCCCCAGCGCCCGGCTCCGCCCGGGGGCGGTGGCGATCAGGACGTCCCCGGGGCGGCCGGTGCCCCGTACTGCGGCGACGGGGACGTCGCCCCGGCCCGCCGCGCGGAGGTCCTGGGCGAGGGTGACGGCGGTGCGGCGCGCGGCGGGGTCGTCCGGGGCGACGACCAGGCGGGTGGCGCGGGTGAAGGTGAACTCACCTTTCTGCGCCATCCAGTTGGTGAGGGCGGGGACGGTAAGGGGCGTGGCGTCCGCGCTGGTGGTGGCGGTCGTCGCGGTGGCGGTCGGCGCGACCCCGGCGACCAGCAGCAGCGCGGTCACGAGGATCCCGACGAGGCGGGCCATCCCTCGGATCTCTGCTGAGGCGGATGTTGCTCTGGCGCGGTGGAGCATGGATACAGCACCTCCTGAGGAATCAGGTCATCCGATGTGTACCCGCCGGAGGTCGCTGATGCGCGTCCGAGCGTCCTCAGGAGGACGGCTTGTCCGGCACCACCTTCGCGACCCAGATCAGCGCGACGGCGGCCACCCCCACGGTGTTGACCCAGAACGCCCGGTCGATGTCGCCCTGCCACCAGCGCACCACCCAGCTGGCCGTGACCAGAGCGCATATGACCGGCAGCCACCAGCCGGACCGCGACCACCAGGTGCGGGGGCCCGCGTGCTCGGCCAGGTGGAGCGCGTACACCTCTACGGGGCCGAACTCCTCGGCCGGTGAACTCCCGCTCGCGGCCAGGTGGTCACGGGCCTCGGTGACCAGCTCGGCGGCGCGGCGGCGGGGCAGCTTGTGGCGCCCCCGCAGGAGCGCGTCGAGCCGGCGCAGCCACTGGCCGGGGTCGGTGGGGTCGGGCGCCGCGGTCGTACGGTCGGCGTGGCCGGGCCCGAGGCGGACGGTCAGGGCGTGCAGCGCCACGCAGAGAGGGATCAGGACGAGGGTCGGGAAGCGGGCGATCCGGTCGTCCGGCAGCGCCAGGAAGGCGAGCGCCGCCCCGACGACCAGCACGGCGGCGCCGCCCCCGGTGGCGGCGGCGGCCCGTATCCGGCCGTCGGCGTGCAACCCCACCGCGAACCAGACCAGTTGGACGAGCACGGCCATCAGGGCGACACCGCACAGGCCCGACACGGTCACGTCGAACCAGAGGCCGTGACGGACGAGGGCGAAGACGGCGAAGACGGCCAGCATCCCGGTGACCGTCACCAGGCCCATGGGCCAGAACTCCGAGGGCGTCCGGAAGGCCCAGTCGCGCCGCGCCCGCTCCTCGACCGGCACCCGGTCGCGGGCCGCCTGGGCGGCGAACTCGTCCGGCGGGCCGAACGCCTCCTCGGGGTGCCGGCCGGTCTCGGCGCAGTGCGCGGCGACCTCGTCCAGTACCTCGGTGATCGCGGCACGGTCCATGCCGGGCCGCGAGGCCAGCTCGTACTCCAGCCGCTGCGACCACTGCTCGGCCGTCCTGCCGGGTGTCTCGGTCATCGTTCTCCCTCAATCGATCGATCGGGTCCGTCCGCCTGGTGCCCCACGGGTGGCGCTTCGGCCAGCAGGCCGTCCATGAGCACCGAGAACCGCGCCCACCCCGCCCGCTGCTCGCCGAGCCGGTCCCGGCCCGCCGGGGTGAGCGCGTACACCTTCCGGCCGGGGCCGCCCTCGCCCGGCTCCCACTGCGCGGTCACCACGCCGTCCCGCTCCATCCGGCCCAGAACCGGGTAGAGCGCGGCGCCCTTGACCTGGCCGAAGCCGTGTTCGTCCAGCCGCTGGGCCAGTGCGTAACCGTGCCCGTCGCCCTCGGCGAGGACGGCGGCGAGGGCGAGTTCGAGGGCGCCGCGCAGCCAGCCCGCCTGCCAGTCCACCGGTTTGTCCGGCATGCGGCCTCCCGTCGTCCGTTTGTCGAGTAGCCGGGAATTCCGACTAGTTCGAATTCAGACTAGCAGGAGGTGCGAGAGCCTTCCAGGGGGCGGCCGGATAGGCTGCCCGTCTGTTCTGTGCGACGTGCGACGGAAGATGATGTTTTGTACACCGTGACCAGCGTGAACGTGAATGGGCTGCGCGCCGCCGCGAAGAAGGGCTTCGTGGAGTGGCTCGCGGCCACCTCCGCCGACGTGGTCTGCCTCCAGGAGGTACGGGCGGAGCCGCAGCAGCTCCCCGAAACCGTGCGGGCGCCCGAGGGCTGGCACGTCCTGCACGCCCCCGCCACCGCCAAGGGCCGCGCCGGGGTCTCGCTCTACGCGCGCCGGGAGCCGGAGGCGACGCGGATCGGATTCGGCAGCGAGGAGTTCGACGCGAGCGGGCGGTACGCGGAGATCGACCTGCCCGGGGTCACGGTCGCGAGCCTCTATCTGCCCTCGGGCGAGGTCGGCACGGAGCGCCAGGACGAGAAGATCCGCTTCATGGACGCGTTCCTGCCGTACCTGGAGGACCTGCGTCGGCGCGCGGCGGCCGACGGGCGCGAGGTGGTCGTCGGCGGCGACTGGAACATCGCCCACCAGGAGGCCGACCTCAAGAACTGGAAGGCCAACCGCAAGTCCTCCGGCTTCCTCCCCGAGGAGCGCGCCTGGCTGACCCGGGTCTTCGAGGAGCCGGGCCCGGGATACGTCGACGTCGTCCGCGCCCTGCATCCGGACCAGGACGGCCCGTACTCGTGGTGGTCGTACCGCGGCCGCGCCTTCGACAACGACGCCGGCTGGCGCATCGACTACCAGATCGCGACGCCGGGGCTGGCTGCGCGCGCGGTGAAGGCGTACGTGGAGCGCGCGGCGAGCCACGAGGAGCGGTGGAGCGACCACGCGCCCGTGACGGTGGTCTACGACCTGTAGGCAGGGGTCGGCGACAAGCCCCGCCCGGCACGTGGCCGAACCGGGCTGGTCTGCTGTTCGGGGCGGAGTTACGTACTCCGGTCAAGCTCTCTGGGGCCGGGCCTGATCGGCCTGCCGGGGTGTTTTCATGTCTGACGGCAAGCCGACCCGTTTAGGTCTGTTCAACCCTGTCCAAGGGCTGTCCCGTAAATGATCTTTGGGTCACCCCGGACATGCGTGTTCGGCCGTCGTGCGACCCGCTTCGGACGCCGGATTACTCCCACGCCTTGCAGTCGTTGCGGTTCCCGGGCAGTGGTCGGCCGACCACGACAACGAGCCGGGCATCGGCGTCGATGGCGACCTGGTGGTGGAGCAGCGGTAGTTCTTGGACTGTTCCGCCACCGCGTGGTCGCGGGCGGGGACCAGGGTGCCGTCCACCATGAGCACGGTGTCCTTGGTGAACCGCTTGCGGGGCTGGAGCGCGAGCATCGGTCCGAGATGGTCGATCACGCGGTCCGCCGCGGATTTCGACACTCCGAACAGCGGGGCGAGCCTGCGCATCGTCAGGTCTGTGCGCCAGTACGCCGCGACCAGCAGTGCCCGGTCTTCCAGGGGCAGGCCCCACGGCCGACCCTTGCGGACCGCGTCCGCACCCTCGCGCCGCAGCATGGTCACCAGCTTCCCGAAGACACGCGGACTCAGGCCGGTGAACGGGGCTGTCCAGGACGGCTCCGACGTCGTGAGCACACCAGCCACGCCAGGATCATCGCACCGTGGCGTGCCCCGCCAGCAGGCCTCCTCGCCTCAACGGAACTCGTGGACCACCTGGATCTCGCCGACAATGTGGGCGTTGAAGTCGTCCAGCTCCTCGGCCGGAACCCAGAGCTCAAGGATCGTCTGCCCGCCGGCCTGCTGGATGGGATACCGACGCAAGAACTCCGACTCGACCTCAAAACGAGTGACGAAGCCGGCTCCGTCGTGCTTTACGTTCCAGTCCCGCGCGATCCTTACCGCGTAGTCCTCGTTGAGGACCGGGTAGAAGATCGGCTGCTCAGGCAGCCGGGGCGGCCAGGCACGCCAGTTCAGCTCTCGAACCAGATCCAGCTCCTTGGGGCCGGTGGGGCGCCACAGGGGCGTCGTTGCTTGCCGGCTGGTCATCTGCATCGCTCTCTGAACGTAGGCCGCCGGTACGGCGGGTCGGGAAACCGGACGATACCGGCACCGCGAACTCGGCAGCTACGCAGTTTCCGCACCCTGACCAGCAGTTACGGGACAGCCCTTAGAGGTTGTCTCACGTGGGCAGGTTCATGAGCTCCTTGCAGCAGGTCGGGGCGGTGACCGAAGCTGACGACGGCTCCGCCGGTCGTTGCGGATCGCGTACGGGTTCTTGAGGCCATGAGCAGCCCATGGCAGGCTCGTGCCGCATGATCGATGGTTTCGGGAAAGACAACCTGCACAAGAGACTGCGGCGGGACCGTGAGGTGCTGCTCTGGAAGCTCGACGGCTTGTCCGAATACGACGCGCGCCGGCCTCTGACAGCGACCGGGACCAGCCTCCTCGGTCTGGTCAAACACGTGGCCACGGTCGAGGCCAGGTACTTCGGTGAGGTCTTCGACCGCCCTTCTCCGGAGCCGCTGTGCCGGTGGCAGGACTCCGACGGCAGCGATCAATGGGCGGCCGAGAACGAGACGCGTGATCAGATCGTCGGGTTCTACCGGCGCACGTGGGAACACTCGGACGCGACGGTCAACGAGCTTGCCCTTGATGCCCCCGGCCACGTGCCCTGGTGGGCGGAGCCTTATCAGAATACGAACCTGTTCGCCATCATGGTCCATGTCCTCGGCGAGACCATCCGGCATGCCGGGCACGCCGACATCCTGCGCGAGGGCGTCGATGGCCGGACCGGGTTGCGTGCCGAAAGCGAGCAGCCGATCGACGAGGAAGCCCGTGCGGCTTACTGCGCGAAGATCGAGCAGGCCGCCAGGATGGCCGCACCAGCCAACGCTCAGGGGCTGTTCCACGACGTGACGTGATGTTCGGGCGGCATGATGCCGGTCGTGAGTGCTGATCTGTCGAAGTGTCTGGTTCCTGATGAACTCTGTGAGCTGTGCGCCCCGTTATTGCCGTCGTTCGCGGCTCGACCGCAAGGTGGTGGGACCGCTCCGTGTGACGAACGGGCCGTGTTCACTGCGGTGGTGTACGTGCTGACCACTGGCTGTGCCTGGCGGTATCCGCCCCCGACATTCGGCACGGCCTCCTCCACCGCGCATCGCCGCTTCACGGTATGGACCGAGGTCGGCCTGTGGCGTCGGATGCACCGGGCGGTGCTGGACGAACTCGGGGTCCGTGGCGCAGTGGACTGGACCTCGGCGATCGTCGACTCGGCCTCCGTACGCGCCCAAAAGGGGGATCGCTGACGGGGCCGAACCCGGTCGGTCCCGGCAAGAAGGGCAGCAAGCTGCATGTCTTGTCCGACGCCCAGGGCATCCCGTTCACCGCCGCCGTGTCGGGAGCGAACATGCACGCCAGTCTCGCCTTCAAGCCGCTCATCCTCGGCATCCCCGCCGTCCGGTCCCGCCGGGGACCCGGGCGGCGCCGGCCTGTCAAACTCCGCGCGGACAAGGCGCACTTCTCCGCCGGACACCTCTTCTGGCTGCGCGGGCGTGGGCTCGTCGCGCGCATCGCGCGGCCAGGCATTGAGTCCGGCGAACGCCTCGGCCGGCACCGTCGACCGGCACGGAACTCCGCTCGCCATCTCTCTGACCAGCGGAAACCGTCACGATGTCACCCAGCTCATGCTTCTGCTGGACGCCATACCCCGCATCGGTGGCCTGCGCGGCCGGCCACGCCACCGGCCACGGCGGCTGTTCGCCGACCGCGGGTACGGCTACGACAAGTACCGGCGCCTCGTCCGCGCACGTGGGATCACACCCAAGATCGCCCGCCGCGGCACCCCACACGGCTCAGGACTGGGCAAGACACGCTTGGTCGTCGAACGGACCTTCGCCTGGCTCCACCGGTTCAAACGACTGCGCATCCGCTACGAGATACGAGCCGACCTCCACCTCGGCCTGCTCCAACTCGCCTGCAGCATCATCTGCCTGAGACGACTCCGGACCTCATTCTGAAATGATCAGTTGGTGACCCCCGCTGCGCCAGCAGTCCAAGAACGTATAACCATCCGCCACGGGACGGCCCTCTCGATGTCGATCACCTGTGATCCAACAGCCTCTCTCGAAGAGCGCACGCCGACTCAAAGGTAAATGGTCCGCAACGCGCGCCATTCGGCCGCAGAGCACACACCACGGATTCGCATACAGGAACGTCTTACGAATTTGCTGCCAACGCGTCGTGTGGACCGCACCGCCACGCGATGCACGGCTTTTCGCCGCTTCCCGCTCATGGGCCTCGCAACGGCCACCCGGCTCAACTCCGGGCAGCCGGGGATCGGGCAGGGAGTTCGGGGATTAAGCGGCAACGGCGGCTACCTCCTTTCGAGGGAGGGGGAATCGTTTCCGCAGCGGCTGCGCCAGTGGCCTGGCGATCGAGTGCGGCTTCACATGCGCATACTCATGCCGCACATCACCCCACACGAAAGAGGTCACGTGAAGATCTTTGGAAAGGCGCTGGTCACTATCGCCACCGCCGCGGTTCTGTCCGCAGGATTCCCGATCTCCGTGCAAGTCGTCGCAGACGGCAACTGCTACTCCTTCGGAAGTTCCTTTGGTGGCGGATCGAGCGGTAACGCCTTTAACGCAGACCTCTATACGAGCCCGCAATGTTCTGATAACGCTACGCACGTGGGCGCCTCCTTCGACGGAAGCAGCGGGAGTACATCGGTGGAATACCCCGGCTGAAACACCAGCCGCACACCCCCGCCCCGGTACGAGCCATCAACGCCCGTACCGGGGCGGAGCGCTGTCGGTCCCGAACACCAGCAGCCCAGAACTCGGTACGGGTCTTGAGCGCGTGGCTCTCGCGGCACAGCACTTGCACATTGCTGTCCACGTCCTCGCCACCGAGGGCGAGCGGTCCCTCGTACACGGTGTGGTGCGCTTCGCGGCGTCTGCGGTGCGTTGCGGGCTCGGTGCAGTCGATACAGCGCATGTGTCCCCCTGGTCATCGTCCTGGTGCTCGTTGTCGCTCACGGAGTAAACGGCAACGCGCTGGTCACAGGGCCCACACTCGGAGCCGAACCGGAAAACTGCAATACTCCGGCCGGCCTGCTCTTCAGGTCGGAGCGTCGGGTATTGCCGCCATGAGGTGCCACTTCCGTAACGGATGCATGAACGTCTGTTTTGGCTCCCAGGCTCCGGACATCATTGCGGCATGACAATGGCGAACGGGGCCAGCTCGACGCCGGAAACGGTCGCGCCCGACACCAACCGAACATCTACAGCAACATCACCTCCCAACACTCCGTCACGACGCTACCGAGACCTGATCACTCTGATCTGTGTGACTGGCGCTCTCCTTACAACAGCGGCGGTCTCCCTGCCCGTCATCATCGCCATGTGGCGTCAAGAACCCTGGATCATGGGAATATTCGAACAGCATTTCGCCGTAGTCATCGGCCTTCCTTCCTCCGCGTTATTATCCTTCATTCTCGTTGTCCTCCTGGAGGCGAGATTCGACCGGGTCGAAATGAAGTTCTTCGGTATCGTCGAATTCAAGGGAGCGTCGGGACCGATCGTGCTTTGGGGTTTCTGCTTCTTGCTTATGGCCTCCGCCATTGTGATGCTTTGGTAGAAACCACCGAATTCACCTACTCAGCACTCCAGGATCTGCTGGGGTCCAATGGGGCGGTGGTCCCCGCGCCCCGCCTCACGACCCCAGCGGCCACCCCGAGCGGGTGCGCGGTAACTGGCCCTCACTCTCTGGTGAGGCTCTCTGGTGAGGAGCAAAGAATTCCCGACGACCGGTCATGAACCGTTGGGCTCCTCGCTCCCTCAGGTCTCGCAACTCCGCTTCGAGTGCGGCGAGTTCGGGGGCGAGGTCGTGGCCGGGGTGGGTGACGCGCTCCACTACGGGGAAGTCGTCTCGTCCGTGCGCACGCTCGGTCGCATGGCGATGAGCGCGCGCAGAGCCCCTTGCGGCGGGTGTTCTTGCTGGTCATGGCGTCGATCCCCTATCGGTCGGGGCTTGTTGTGCCGCCCGATTGATGGGTCGGCGCATCGACTACCAGATCGCGACGCCGGGGCTGGCTGCGCGCGCGGTGAAGGCGTACGTGGAGCGCGCGGCGAGCCACGAGGAGCGGTGGAGCGACCACGCGCCCGTGACGGTGGTCTACGACCTGTAGCCGGCGGCCCCGCCTGTCAGGCCGCCGGAGGGCGGGTGTCCTGGGGCGGCTCCGTGCGCAGGCGGCGGTCCAGGGCCATGGAGAGTTCCGCCTCCACCACGCCGCGGGCCAGCGGGCGCAGCTTCGTCGTGTCCGCCGCGGGGGCGTGGGTGTGGAGCGTGGTGGCGAAGAGGTCGGCCAGGGCGTCCGCGTGGGCGCGGACCCGGCGGGCCGTTTCCAGGACGGCGGCGAGCGGGACGCCCTCGCGGACCAGGGACGAGGAGACGTCCAGCAGGCGGCGGCTGATGTGGACTATCTCGTCGCCGTCCGTGGCGAGGTAGCCGAGTTCCAGTGCCGTGGCCAGGTTCTCCGGGGTGACCTCGTCCTCGAAGTAGTCCGCCAGTTCCTCCGGGGAGAGCCGTACGGGCGTCTCCTCCGTCGGTTCGCCGAGCCCCAGGCCCAGGACCTCGCCGACGTCGCGTCCGCTCTCGAAGGCGGTGGCGAGGTCCGCGATGCCGGTGAGGGTGTGGCCGCGTTCCAGGAGGGCCGCGATGGTGCGGAGCCGGGCCAGGTGGTGGTCGTCGTACCAGGCGATCCTGCCCTCGCGCCGGGGTGGCGGCAGGAGGCCGCGTTCGCGGTAGAAGCGCACGGTGCGCACCGTGATGCCCGCCGTGCGGGCCAGCTCCTCCATGCGGTATTCCATGGCGGGCAGCCTAAGGCGTACCGCCGGTAACTTGTTCGGTCCGCCCCCTACCCACGAGTAGCCCGCTGCTCTACCCTCGCCACCATGCCAGTGATTGCTGGCGTGATGCACGTGGGTGGGAGGGGTGGTCGGGGTGGTCATGGACCGGCGTGACGAAAGCCGGCGTGTACGGGTGGCGGTGGTCGGATCGGGGTTCGGCGGGCTCGGTGCCGCCGTCCGGCTGCGACGGGAGGGGATCACCGACTTCGTCGTCCTGGAGCGCGCCGACACCGTCGGCGGGACCTGGCGCGACAACAGCTATCCGGGGTGCGCCTGCGACGTGCCCTCGCACCTCTACTCGTTCTCCTTCGCGCCCAACCCCGACTGGCCGCGCACTTTTTCGGGCCAGCGCCACATCAGGGCGTACCTGGAGCACGTCGCGGACACCTTCGGCCTCCGGCCCCATCTGCGGCTCGGCCACGAGGTGCGGCTGATGCGCTGGGACGCCGGCGCCGCGCACTGGGAGATCGAGACCTCCCGGGGAAGCTTCACCGCCGAGGTCGTCGTCTCCGCGACCGGGGCGCTCTCCGACCCCAAGGTCCCGGAAATCCCCGGGCTCGACGGCTTCCCCGGCAAGGTCTTCCACTCGGCGCGCTGGGACCACGGCTACGACCTGCGGGGCAAGCGCGTCGCGGTGGTCGGCACCGGCGCCTCCGCGATACAGATCGTGCCCGCCATCGAGTCCGAGGTGGCGAGGCTGACGCTGTTCCAGCGGACCCCGCCCTGGGTGATGCCCCGGGTCGACCGCGCGATCTCCGGCGCCGAACGCGCCCTGCACCGCACCCTGCCCTTCACCGGCGCCGTACGCCGTCAAGTTCTCTGGGGCGTCAGGGAGTTGCAGGTGCAGGCGTTCACCAAGCGGCCGAACGAACTCGGGCTCGTCGAGTCCCTGGCCAAGGCCAACATCGCCCGGTCGATCAAGGATCCGGCGCTCCGGGCCGAGCTGACGCCCTCGTACCGCATCGGCTGCAAGCGCATCCTGCTCTCCAGCACCTACTACCCGGCGCTCGCCCGCCCCCACGTGGACCTCGTCGCCTCCGGGCTGGCCGAGGTGCGCGGCTCCACGCTCGTCGCGGCCGACGGTACGGAGGCGGAGGTGGACGCCGTCGTCTTCGGGACCGGCTTCCACGTCACCGACATGCCGATCGCCGAGCGGGTGGTGGGCGAGGACGGCATCACCCTCGCCGAGGCGTGGAAGGACGGCATGGCGTCGCTGCGCGGCGCGACCGCCGTCGGCTTCCCCAACTGGCTGACGATCGTCGGCCCCAACACCGGCCTCGGCAACTCCTCGATGATCCTGATGATCGAGGCCCAGCTCGCCTATCTCGCCGACTACCTGCGGCAGTTGGACGGTCTGGGCGGGCGCGGCGGAACCGGCCGCGCCGTCCTCACACCGCGCCCCGCCGCCGTGGACGCCTGGAACCGGCGGGTGCAGGAGCGCATGCGCCGCACCGTGTGGAACACCGGCGGCTGTACGAGCTGGTACCTGGACGCCGGGGGCCGCAACACCACCATCTGGCCCGGCACCACAGGGGAGTTCCGGCGCGCCACCCGCCGGGTCGACCTCGCCGAGTACGAGGTGAGCCGCGCCGGTCTGCCCGGACAGAGAGCCGCCACGACGAGGAAGAGGGAGAACGCGCGATGACACGGCCGCACAAGGAACGTGAACTGACCGCCATGTCCGCCGATGGCACCCGTCTCCACGTCGAGGTCCACGGCGAGGCGGGCCGCCCCACCGTCGTCCTCATCCACGGCTGGGCCTGCTCGGTCCGCTTCTGGGCCGCGCAACTCGCCGACCTCGCCGCCGACCACCGGGTGATCGTCTACGACCAGCGCGGCCACGGCCGTTCCGCGGTGCCCGACCCCGCGCACTCCGCCGGCTACGGCACCGACGCCCTCGCCGACGACCTGGAAGCCGTACTCCGCCTCACCCTCGAACCGGGCGAGCGCGTGGTGCTCGCCGGGCATTCCATGGGCGGCATGACGCTGATGGCCGCCGCCCGCCGCCCCGTCTTCCAGGAGCACGCGGCCGCCGTACTGCTGTGCAGCACCGGCAGTTCACGGCTGGTCGACGACTCCCGGGTCGTCCCGCTGCGCGCCGGACCCGTACGCACCCGGATCACGGCGAGCCTGCTCGCCTCCTCCCTCCCGCTGGGGCCCGTCACGCTGCTGTCGAAGAAGCTGCTGCGGTACGGGACGATGGGTGCGGGCGCGTCGCCCGCGCGCGTCGCGGAGTGCGCCAGGGTCGTGCACGCCTGCCCGCGCGTCGTCCGGGTCGCCTGGGCGCACGTGCTCGGCACGCTCGACCTCGACGCCGAGGTACGGGAGCTGCGCGTGCCCGCGGCCGTCCTCACCGGGGCCGACGACCGGCTCACCCCGCCCGTCCGCTCCCGGGCGCTCGCCGCGACGCTGCCCCACTGCACCGGGCTCACCGTGCTCACCGGGGTCGGGCACATGACCCCCGTGGAGGCGCCGGAGGCCGTCACCGCCGCGATCCGCGCCCTGGTCACCCCGTACGCGAGCGCCGAGGAGGACGTGGCATGAGGAACGATGCGCCGGCCGGCCGCCTCGACGGGCGGGTCGCCGTCGTCACGGGCGCGGCGCGCGGTGTCGGGGAACTCCTCGCCCGCAAGCTCTCCGCACGCGGCGCCAAGCTGGTCCTCGTCGGCCTGGAGGCCGACGAACTGAAGGCGGTCGCCGGCCGGCTGCACACCGAGTGCGGCCACTGGTACGCCGATGTCACCGACGACGCGGCGATGGCCCGGGTCGCCGAGGAGGCCGTCGAGCGCTTCGGGAAGGTGGACATCGTCGTCGCCAACGCGGGCGTGGCGACCGGCGGTCCTGTCGACGGCTCCGACCCGGGCGCGTGGCGACGCGTGATCGAGGTGAACCTGATCGGCTCCGCGGTGACCGCGCGCGCCTTCCTGCCCGCGCTGAGGCGCAGCCGCGGCTACTTCCTCCAGATCGCGTCGCTCGCCGCGATCACCCCGGCGCCGATGATGAGCGCGTACTGCGCCTCCAAGTCCGGCGCCGAGGCGTTCGCGCACTGCCTGCGCGCCGAGGTCGCCCACCAGGGCGTGGGCGTCGGCGTCGGCTATCTGTCCTGGACGGACACCGACATGGTGCGCGGCGCGGACCGCGACGACGTGCTGCGCGAGCTGCGGCAGCGGCTGCCCTGGCCCGCGAACCGTACGTATCCGCCAGGACCGGCCGTGGACCGGCTCGTCGCCGGGATCGAGCGCCGCTCGCCGCATGTGTACGCACAGTGGTGGCTGCGCGGGACACAGGCCGTGCGGGGCTGGATCCCCGGGGTGATCGCGACGGCCGGAGCGCGCGAGATGCGGCGCCTCGCACCGCGCCTCGCGGGGGTCGGGTACGGGCTGGTGGGCGCGGGCGGGGCCGCGGACGAGGCGGCGCGCGGCGGTGCGCGGCCCGAGAACCGGCACGGAGCGTAACTGATCGAAATGCGCTGAATGTCCGGGCGTGTCAGGCTGGTCGAGGCCCCACTCGGGGCCTTCACACGCAGGCATTCAGGCTCTCAGCCCTCAGGAGTTGACCTTTCATGGGTATTGCCGACCAGTTCAAGGACAAGGCACAGAAGCTCGCGGACCAGGCGAAGGAGAAGGAGCAGGCGGGCAACAAGGACGACGCGTCCGGCCGCGCCTCCGACGCCAAGGACCGCGCGGGCGACCAGGCGCAGGACAGGGCGCGGAGCGCCCGCGACGAGATGGACGACCACTTCGACTCCTGACGGCCGAACGGCCGTACGGAGGAGGCGCATCCGGTTCGTACCGGGTGCGCCTCCTCCGCCGTGTGGCCGGTGCGACCTGTGCGAGAGGGTTCTAGGGCGTGTTTCGAAAGTCCCGCCTGGCCCGCGACGCCTGGCACGCACGCTCGCCGCGTTGTCGGAGTCGTCCACGTACGTCCGGGCCGTCGAGGGTGCCGATCCTCCGCCTTGCGATCGCGCTCGGCATCCCAAGGGCAATTCAGTGCGCCGAGACGGAGCGAGCGGAGCGAGTGCAGTGCACCGGACGCCGCAGGCCCCGCCCTGCGGGCGGACGGCGCTACTTTCGAATCACGCCCTGGCGCGGCGGCAGCTTCGGGCGGCGCAGGTCAGGGACCGCCCCGTACCCCGGCGGGGTCGACGCGGGCTGCCCGGCCAGCAGGTCCAGCGCCACCCACACCGCGTCGTCGAGCTGCGCGTGCCGCCCCTCCGCCCAGTCGAGCGGGGTGCGCAGCGCCTCGATGTCCGGCTCCACGCCACGGTTCTCGACGGACCAGCCGTACGCGTCGAACCAGGCGGCGTTCATCGGCACCGTGATCACCGTCCCGTCGCAGAGCCGGTGCCGGCCCGTCATCCCGACGACCCCGCCCCAGGTGCGCTGACCGACCACGGGCCCGAGATCGAGCAGCCGGAACGCCGCCGTGATCATGTCGCCGTCGGAGGCGGTCGCCTCGTCGGCGAGCGCCACGACAGGACCGCGCGGCGCGTTCGAGGCGTACGAGACGGGCTGCGCGTCGCGGGTCAGGTCCCAGCCGATGATCCGGCGGCTGAGCTTCTCCACGACGAGTTCGCTGATGTGGCCGCCCGCGTTGCCCCGTACGTCCACGATCAGCGCGGGACGTGAGACCTCCAGGCGCAGGTCCCGGTTGAACTGCGCCCAGCCGGAGCCGCCCATGTCGGGGATGTGGAGGTAGCCGCACTTGCCGCCGCTGATCTCCCGTACGACCTCACGGCGTTTGGCCACCCAGTCCTGGTAGCGCAGCGGCCGTTCGTCGATCAGCGGGACGACCGCGACCCGGCGGGGCCGGCTCTCGTGGATGGCGGGGGAGCCCTCGCGCTCGGCGGGCCGGAAGGTCAGCTCGACCGTGGTGCCTCCGGCGGCGGCGAGCAGCGGGTACGGGCCGGCCACCGGATCGACGGGACGGCCGTCCACATGGGTGAGGACGGCGCCCTCACGGATCCCCGTACCGGCCAGCGGCGAACGGGCCTTGGAGTCCGAGGAGTCACCGGGCAGGATCCGCTTGATCATCCAATCCCCGTCCCGGCGGACGAGGTTGGCGCCGAGCAGGCCCATGGGGCGCTGGTAGTGCGGCGGCCCCTCGTCACGGCGTGCGGGGGAGACGTACGCGTGCGAGGTGCCCAGTTCACCCAGGACCTCGCGGAGCAGATCGGCGAACTCGTCGGGCGAGGCGACCCGTTCGACCAGCGGACGGTACTGGTCGAGCACCCCGTCCCAGTCGATGCCGCACATCCCCGGCTCCCAGAAGAACGCCCGGATGATGCGGCCCGCCTCCGCGTACGCCTGGCGCCACTCCGCCTCCGGGTCGACGTCGTGCAGGATCCGGCGCGGATCGAGGAAGACGGTCGAGTCGAGGTCGCCCAGCTCGGTCGCGGGTACGGCGCGCAGCTCGCCGTCGTCCACGACGACCAGGCGGGTGCCGTCGCCGCTCGGCGCGAACCAGTCGAGATGCGAGACGAGTTCGCTCTTGCGGGCACGCGCGATGTCGAAGTGTTCGAGGGTGGGCCGGCCCGACATGTCGGAGGGGTTGGCGAAGGTCTCCCCGAGCGCCCCGGAGATCGGCCAGCGCAGCCAGACCAGACCGCCGCCGCTGACGGGGTGCAGGGCGGAGTACTTGGACGCGGTGACGGGGAACGGGGTCACCCGGTCCGCGAGACCCTCGACCTCGACGGTCACCGCGACCGCCCCGTCGACCCCGCCCACCACCAGCTCCCCACCGGCCGGATCGAGCCCACCGGCCGCCGGACGGCCGTCCGGGGAGAGCGCGAAGGGGGAGGGGGTCGCGGAGGAGAGGGGGACGAGGTACGGGCGGCAGCCGAGGGGGAAGGAGAGGTCGCCGGTGTGGACGTCGTACACCGGGTCGAAGCCGCGCCAGGAGAGGAAGGCGAGGTAGCGGCCGTCGCTGGTGAAGACCGGATTCTCGTCCTCGAAGCGGCCGTTGGTGACGTCGACGACGGTACGGGCGAAACTCCCGGCGATCTTGGCGAGCTTGATCTGGCGGAGCGAACGGCCGATCCCGGGGTGGGACCAGGTGAGCCAGCCGCCGTCGGGGGAGAAGGCGAGGTCGGTGACGGGGCCGTTGATGGAACGGATGAGTTCGGAGACACCGTCGGGGCCGGGATCGTCCTTTCCGGTGCCTTCGGCGCTCTCGGTACTCTCGGCGGTGCCCGTGGCGGGCTCGGTGGGCTCGTCGGGTTCGGTGGGCCTGGTGGGCTCGTCGGGTTCGGTGGGTTCGCTCCCCGCGCCCGGCGGTTCCGGCTCCGTCCCACCCGTATCGGTACCCGCGTCCGCGTCCGCGCCGGTCTCCTCCGCCGGGGCCGGCGTCGTACCGGCCTCCGTCCCCTCGACCTCGTCCGTCACGTCGACCAGCAGCAGCCTGCCGTCGTGCGCGGCGACCGCGATGGTGGTGCCCTCCGGGTCCGCCACCATGTCCAGGACCCGGCCCAGGCGGCCGGAGGCCAGGCGGCGCGGGGGGCGGTCGCCGGTGGCCCGGGGGAGGTAGGCGATCTCGATCGCGTCCTCGCCGTCCGCGTCCGTCACGTACGCGACCTGGCCGCCGCTGCCGAGCATCACCGGGTTGCGCACCCGTACCCCCGGCGTGTCCGCGATGGTGCGGGCCGGGCCGTCGCGGTGGGTGAGCCAGTAGAGGCTGCCGCGTACGGAGACGGCGCTCGCCCGGCCCGTCAGGTCCACGGAGATGCCGTCGATGTGGCGGGAGGCCGGGACCTGGTAGCCGCGCCGGCCCGCGCGCGGACCGCCCAGCCGTACGTCCAGCTTGCGCGGTACGGAGTCCGGGGCGAGCGCGTCCACCAGCCAGAGGTCGCCCGCGCACTGGTAGACCACCCGGCGCCCGTCGGAGGAGGCGTGGCGGGCGTAGAAGGAGTCGTGGTCGGTGTGGCGGGTGAGGTTCGTGCCGTCGGGGAGGCAGGAGTAGAGATTGCCGACGCCCTCGTGGTCGGAGAGGAACGCGATGCGCCCGCCGACGAACATCGGGCAGTCGAGATGGCCGCCCAGATCCGGCAGCAGCCGCCTGCCGTGCAGCCAGAGCCGGCCCATGGCGCCGCCCCGGTACCGCTTCCAGGCGGCGGGCTCGTGCGGCGGCTTCCCGGTGAGCAGGAGCGTACGGCGCTCTCCCGCGTCGGGCTCCGCCCCCGGTGCGGACGCCGGCGTGGGCGCGTCCTCGGTGACCGGCAGGTCCGTGATCGCGATGTCCGTCACCGGGCCCCAGGGCAGCGCCCCGCCCGGGGAGCCGTCCGTGGGCAGGCTGTACGCCCAGGCGAAGTACGAGAACGGCTGGCCGTGCGACGAGACGGCGAGGATCTGCGACTCGCCGTCCTTGTCGGGCGGCGTCCAGCCGCAGACACGCGTGTCGGTCGCGCCCCAGTAGGTGAGCCGTCGCGAGGGCCCGCCCTCCACCGGGGCGAGATGGATCTCGGGATCGAGGCTGCGCCAGTTCGTATAGGCGATGTGGCGGCCGTCCGGCGAGAAGCGGGGATGGCCGATCCGGGTACGGTCGACGGTCACCCGCCAGGCGCGCTCCGGCCGGTGCCCGGGTGGCGCGAGGGGAGCGACCCAGAGGTCGTCCTCCGCCACGAAGCACAGCGAGTCGTCGTGAAGGTGCGGGAAGCGAAGGTACGCGGTCTCGTCACTCACCCCCCAATGCTGCCCTTTTGGTCCGCTCTTCGCCTCCGGGACGGCTCGTTTTCCCGCCCCGTCCGGTGTGGAGGGGCGGGTGGGACGCGGTGGGTGAGCCGCGGTGCGGCGGGTGGGACGCGGTGGTACGGAGCGGCGTGGCCCAGGCCACAAAGAAAACTCTTCCGTTTCGCTCAGCCCCGGCTTACATTCGTACTGTACGAAACCGTTTCGTTCGATGGAGGTCGATCGTGGCACGCAGCAGACTCACGCCGGAGCGGGAGTCCGAGCTGTACAACGCCGTGCTCGATCTCCTGCGCGAGGTCGGTTATGACGCCCTCACCATGGACGCCATCGCCGCCCGCACCCGCTCCAGCAAAGCCACCCTCTACCGCCAGTGGGGGAGCAAGCCGGAGCTGGTCGCCCGTGCCATGCGGTGCGCGAAGCCGCATCAGGTCGGGCAGGTCGACACCGGTTCACTGCGCGGGGACTTCCTCGCGATCGCCGCGTTGACCGAGGAACACAAGATGGAAGAGGACGCCGCGCTGATGCGGGCCCTGTTCTACGCCGTCCACAACAACCCGGACCTTCTCGAAGCGCTGCGTGAAGTGCTCATCGATCCTGAGATCGACGCCTTCCGCGCGATGCTTCAGCGCGCCGTGGACCGGGGCGAGATCGCCGAGGACAACCCGGCGGTGCCCTACCTCATCCACATGCTGGTCGGCGCGTTCGTCGCCCGGCAGCTCATCGAGGGTCTGCCGCCGGACCCGGCCTTCCTCCAGTCGTACCTCGATTCCGTGGTCTTCCCCGCCCTCGGTGTCTGACCCCTCCCACCCCTCCCCGCAGTACCCGTAGCACCGCAGTACCCGTAGCACCGCAGTCCCCGTAACACCGCAGTCCCCCCAGCACCAGCAGCACCCGCAGAACCTGACGCGTATCCGCTCTTCGCCGTCGGGACGGCTCCCCATGCCCTCATTCCTCCATAGACCCGGGAGTACGCCCTCGTGGCCACGTTCCTCTACAAGCTCGGACGGCTCGCTTTCCGGCGCCGCCACTATGTCGCCCTGGTGTGGGTGGCGCTGCTGGCGCTCGCCGGAGTCGGCGCGGCCTCCGCCTCCACCGCCACCTCCAGCTCCTTCTCCATACCGGGTACGGAGGCCCAGAGGGCCTTCGACCTGCTGGAACAACGCTTCCCCGGAGCCGGCGCCGACGGCGCGACCGGCCGCGTCGTCTTCAAGGCGCCGAGCGGCGAGAAGATGACCGACGCCGGCAACAAGGCCGAGGTCCAGAAGATCACCGGCGAGCTGAAGAGCGGCTCGGACCAGGTCGCGTCGGTGACCGATCCGTACGCCACAGGAGCTGTCTCGCAGGACGGTACGACGGCCTACCTCTCGGTCTCGTACAAGGTCGACACGGCGAGGCTGACCGACGGGACCCGCGCCGCGCTCGAAGAGGCCGGCGGCGACGCGCGGGACCGGGGCATGACGGTGGAGGTCGGCGGGGACGCCCTCCAGGCGGAGCCCGCGATCGGGGGGATCACCGAGGTCATCGGCGTGGCCCTCGCCGCGGTCGTGCTCCTCGTCACCTTCGGCTCGCTGGTCGCGGCCGGACTGCCGCTGCTCACCGCGCTCGTCGGGGTCGGCGTCGCCATCAGCGTGATCACCGCGCTGGCCAACCCCCTCGACCTGGGCACGAACTCCTCCGCCCTCGCGATGATGATCGGCCTCGCGGTCGGTATCGACTACGCGCTGTTCATCGTCTCGCGGTACCGCGCCGAACTGGCCCAGGGCAGGGAGCACGAGGAGGCGGCCGGACGGGCCGTCGGCACCGCCGGGTCCGCTGTCGTCTTCGCCGGTCTCACGGTCGTGATCGCCCTCGGGGGCCTGGCCGTCGTCAACATCCCCGTACTCACCAAGATGGGCTTCGCCGCCGCAGGCACGGTGGTGCTGGCCGTGCTCATCGCGCTCACCTTCGTCCCGGCGGCGCTCGGCTTCGCGGGCAAGCGGATTCACGGCCGCAAGGTCCGTGCGGAGCTGGAGAGCCGGGCCACGAGCCCGGCCGCGGGGGAGCGGTCTCCCGGTTCCGAGAAGCCCAACATGGGCACCCGCTGGGCGCGCTTCGTCCTGCGCCGTCCGGTCACCGTACTGGTCACCGCCGTCCTCGGCCTCGGAGTCGTCGCCCTCCCCGCCACCTCCCTGGAGCTGGGCCTGCCCGACGACGGCTCGCAGGCGCCCAGCACCACCCAGCGCAAGGCGTACGACCTGCTCTCCGAAGGCTTCGGGCCCGGCTTCAACGGGCCGCTGATCGTCCTCGTCGACGGCAAGGCCGAGAACAACGCCAAGGCGGCGGCCACCGAGGTCACCGAGCAGGTCAAGCAGCTGCCCGGCGTCGCGGCCGTCACCCCCGCCACGCTCAACAAGGCCGGCGACACCGCGACCATCACGGTGATCCCGAAGGACCGCCCTTCCTCGGTCGGGACCGAGGAACTGGTCCACTCCATCCGGGACGCGGGCGGCACGATCAAGGCGGACGACGGGGCCGAGGTCCTGGTCACCGGCGCCACCGCCATGAACGTGGACTTCGCGCAGAAGGTGAACGACGCGCTGATCCCCTATCTGGCACTCGTCGTCGGCCTCGCGTTCCTGCTGCTGATGGTGGTCTTCCGGTCGGTACTCGTCCCGCTCAAGGCGGCCCTCGGCTTCCTGCTCTCCGTCGTCGCCACACTCGGCGCGGTCGTCGCGGTCTTCCAGTGGGGCTGGGCCGCGAGCCTGCTCGGGGTCGACCAGACCGGCCCGGTGATGGCGCTGATGCCGATCCTCATGGTGGGCGTGGTCTTCGGCCTCGCCATGGACTACGAGGTCTTCCTCGTCACCCGCATGAGGGAGGCGTACGTCCACGGGGAGCGGCCCGGCGAGGCGGTCGTCACCGGCTTCCGGCACAGCGCGCGGGTGGTCACGGCCGCCGCAGCGATCATGATCGCCGTCTTCGCGGGCTTCATCGGGGCCGGCGAGTCGATGATCAAGATGATCGGATTCGCGCTCGCCTTCGCCGTGCTCGTCGACGCGTTCGTGGTCCGTATGGCCATCGTGCCGGCCGCGTTCGCGCTCCTGGGCAAGAAGGCCTGGTGGCTGCCGCGCTGGCTGGACCGGGCGCTGCCCAACGTGGATGTCGAGGGCGAGGCGCTGAACCAGCACGGTGCGGACGCTTCGCACCGTCCCGACGGCGGTGGTCCGGGCACGGACCGCGAGTTGGTACGCGTCTGAGGCACCCCCTCCAGCTCCGGGGCCGCGACTGAGCGGTGAGCGGCCCCGGACCGCGCCGGCGCCGTGGGGACGGGAGCCGGAGCAGGCGAGCGGCCCGGTCCGTACCCCCTGAGAAGGGGAGTCACGGACCGGGCCGCTCGCCGCGTTCGCGGATCGGTCGCGTCACGTGTGGGGCGGCGGCGATCCGGCCCTGGCCGGCTCGGTCGGTTCGGTGGATGTCCTGGTCAGTTCGGTCTCGGTCCCGAAGTCGTGGATGTCGTGGCGCTCCTGCCCCGCCGGGACCATCGCGTACGAGCGTCGCAGGAACCGGCGCAGCGCGGCGGAGTCGAACTGCACCACCGCGACCCCGTCCGGCGAGTGGAACTCGACCACGGTCTGGGCCCGGCCGCAGGGCCACACCTGGACATCGCCGTCGCCGGACGGCATCCGCAGACCGGCGTCGAGGAGGTCGCGCGCGAAGGCCCAGACCACCTCGCCGCGGTCGCGGTCCTGGGAGACCTCGGGCGGGAACACGATCCGCAGGGCGAGCGGATCAGCGCCGTCGTAGCGGAGGGTGACGGGGACGGTCCTGAGATGGGGGGAGTCTGTGACGATACGGGCTTTGGCCGGCTGCTCGACGAGGGGAGACATCGACTCGCGCCTCCTTCAGCATTATCGGACTTTTAACTCTTAAGCCTACATATCGCACCCCGCAAGTGCTGCGGGTCCGGGGCGGCGCCGGTGGGCTTCGCGTAGTCGACCGCCGCGGGCCCCGCGGAGGCCGTACCGGCCGGTCGCGTGGCCCCGCGGAGTGCCGTGCGCCGGTCGCGTGGCCTCGGGCCTGTCGTGGAGTCCGAGGCCCCTCCCGGCCCGCGAGATCGCCTCCCGGCTCGCGACCCGACGGAGCGGGCGGGTGGCGCGCTCCGGGTGGCACGCTCTCCGGCGGGAGCCGCCCCACCGGCTCACCCCCGCACCGCGGGGAGCGGTTGAATCGCACAGCGTCTGCTCTTGCAAGTAGTTCGCAAGAGGGCGGTATCATCAGGCGCCATGCATGTCCCCGACGGATTCATCGACCTGCCCGTCTCCGCCGCCACCGGTGTCGCCGCCGCTGCCGCCGTCGCGGTCAGCCTGCGCGGCGCGCGCCGCGAACTGGACGAGCGCACCGCACCGCTCGCCGGACTCGTCGCCGCCTTCATCTTCGCCGTACAGATGCTGAACTTCCCCGTCGCGGCGGGAACCAGCGGGCATCTGCTGGGCGGGGCGCTGGCCGCGATCCTCGTCGGTCCGTACACCGGCGTCCTCTGCGTCTCCGTCGTCCTGCTGATGCAGTCCATCCTCTTCGCCGACGGCGGGCTCACCGCGCTCGGCGTGAACATCACCGACATGGCCGTGGTGACGACCGCCGTCGCGTACGTCCTCTTCCGTGGCCTGGTCACCGTCCTGCCCCGCACCCGCCGCTCCGTGACCGTGGCGTCCTTCGCCGCCGCGCTCGTCTCCGTACCGGCGGCGGCGCTCGCCTTCACCGGGCTGTACGCGATCGGCGGCACGTCGGACGTACCGCTCGGAAAGACGCTCACCGCGATGGTCGGCGTGCACCTGCTCATCGGGATCGGCGAGGCCGCGATCACCGCGCTGACGGTCGGCGCGGTCATCGCCGTACGCCCGGACCTGGTGTACGGGGCGCGCGGGCTGAGCGCGCCGCTCAAGCTGCGGGTGGGCGGGGAACTGGTCGACGCCGCGCCCTCGCCGCTTCCCGCCGCCACGGTGCGTTCGACCCGTACGGTCCGGGTGGCGGGCCTGGTGACCGCGCTCGTCCTCGCCGGTCTCGTCTCCTTCTACGCCTCCGCCGACCCCGACGGCCTGGAGAAGGTCGCCGCCGACCAGGGCATCGACAGGAAGACCGAGCCGCACCACACCGCGGACTCCCCGCTCGCCGACTACGGCGTCAAGGACATCTCCGACGCCCGGATCTCCGGCGGCCTCGCCGGGGTGATCGGGGTGGGCGCCACGGTCGCCGTGGGCAGCGGCGTCTTCTGGGCGGTACGCCGCCGCCGTAGCGCCCAGGCGGGCGAAGGCACCCACTCCGCGCCCGCGGGAACCGCCTGACATGGGCGCCGGCCACGCGCACCGGCTCTACCGGCACGGCCACTCGCCGGTCCACGCCCTGCCCCCGCACTGCAAACTCGCCGCCGTCTTCTGCTTCGTCCTCGTGGTGGTCTCCACCCCGCGCACCGCCGTCTGGGCCTTCGCGCTGTACGCGGGGCTGCTGGCCGGGGTCGCCGCGGTGGCCCAGGTGCCCGCCGGGTTGCTGCTGCGGCGGATGCTGATCGAGGTGCCGTTCGTGGCCTTCGCCGTGCTGATGCCGTTCGTGGTGCCCGGCGAGCAGATCCGGGTGGCGGGCGTTCCGCTGAGCGTGCCCGGCCTGTGGGACGCCTGGAACGTCCTCGCGAAGGGCACGCTGGGCGTCGCCGCCTCCGTACTCCTCGCCTCCACGACCGAACTGCGTGCCCTGCTGCTCGGCCTCCAGCGGCTGCGGCTGCCCCCGCTGCTGGTGCAGATCGCGTCCTTCATGATCCGGTACGGCGATGTCATCACCGACGAGATGCGCCGGATGTCGATCGCACGGCGCTCGCGCGGCTTCGAGGCGCGCGGCGTACGGCAGTGGGGCGTGCTGGCCAAGTCGGCGGGGGCGCTCTTCATCCGCGCGTACGAGCGCGGGGAGCGCGTGCACCTGGCGATGGTGAGCCGGGGGTACGCGGGCAGCATGCCGGTCATCGACGAGGTGACGGCGTCGCGGGCGCAGTGGGGTTACGCCGCCGCGCTCCCGGTGACGGCGCTCGTGGTCTGTCTGCTTGGCTGGACCCTATGAGCCCGGACCCTGTGAAGGCGGCCGCGATGAGCCCCGGCGAGATCCGTACGACTGCGCCTTCCTCCCCGGAGATTCCCCCGTCCCTGGAGGTCGCCGGGCTGGCGTACGCGTACCCCGACGGCCACCAGGCCCTCTTCGGCGTCGACCTGCGGGTGGCGCGCGGCGAGCGGGTGGCGCTGCTCGGCCCCAACGGCGCGGGCAAGACCACGCTCGTCCTGCATCTCAACGGCATCCTCACGGCGGGCGCGGGGAGCGTCGCGGTCGCCGGGCTGCCCGTCGGGAAGCGGCACCTCGCCGAGATCCGGCGCCGGGTCGGCATCGTCTTCCAGGACCCGGACGATCAGCTCTTCATGCCGACCGTACGGGAGGACGTGGCCTTCGGCCCGGCCGCCGCCGGGCTGCGCGGCGCCGAACTGGCGGCCAGGGTGGCCACCGCGCTGACCCGGGTGGGGATGGAGTCGTACGCGGACCGGCCGCCGCACCACCTCTCCTTCGGGCAGCGGCGGCGGGTGGCGGTGGCGACCGTCCTCGCGATGGAGCCGGAGATCCTGGTCCTGGACGAGCCGTCGTCCAACCTGGATCCGGCGTCGCGTCGCGAACTCGCCGACATCCTGCGGTCGTTGGACATCACCGTGCTGATGGTCACACACGATCTCCCGTACGCGCTCGAACTCTGCCCGCGCTCCGTGATCCTGAGCGACGGCGTCATCGTCGCGGACGGTCCGACGGATGAACTCCTCGGTGACGAAGCGCTGATGGGGGCGCATCGGCTGGAGCTGCCGTTCGGTTTCGACCCCCGGTCCGTACGGGCGCGCACGCCAGGTTAAGAGTCGGTTTCGCGGCGGCTTTCCGGCCCGTGGCCCGTTGTGCCGGATCGTGTCGCACCCCGTGCCCGTTGCACCATAGAGGGGGTCGTGCCGACGGGGCGCGGCGGGAACACGGGCAGGGGTACGGGCGTGGACGTCCAGGGCACGGTGGCGGCGGGCTTCGAGCCGGTCAGGGACGCTTTCGTACGGAACTTCGAACGGCTCGGTGAACGCGGGGCGGCCGTCGCCGTGTACCGGGACGGGCAGAAGGTCGTCGACCTGTGGGCGGGCACGCGCGACGCCGACCCCGGCGAGGGCGGGACGGCCGCCCCGTGGGCGCTGGACACCGCTCAGGTCGTGCACTCCGCGACGAAGGGCATCGCCGCCGCCGTACCGCTCCTGCTGCACCAGCGCGGACAGATCGACCTGGACGCGCCGGTCGGCACGTACTGGCCGGAGTTCAAGGCCGCCGGCAAGGAGCGGGTGCTCGTACGGCACCTCCTCGCGCACCGCGCCGGGCTGCCCGTGCTCGACCGCACGCTCACCCCGGCCGAGGCCATGGACGGCGAGTCGGGCCCGCGCGCGCTCGCCGCGCAACGCCCCCTGTGGGAGCCGGGCGCCGACCACGGCTACCACCCGCACACCTACGGCTGGCTCGTCGGCGAACTGGTCAAGCGGGTCACGGGGCGCGGCATCGGCCGCTGGATCGCCGAGGAGATCGCCCGCCCGCTGGGCCTGGACTTCTGGATCGGGCTGCCCGAGGAGGAGGCCCACCGGGTCGGCAGGACCGTCCGGATCGAGGAGCCGTCGGCGGTCGGCGGGGCGCTGCGGCTGCGGCCCAAGCGGTCCGTGACGGAGGCGTACCAGAACCCGGAGTCGCTCACGCGCCGCGCGTTCGACGTCGTGGAGCCGCGCTTCGACGAGAACGACCCGGTGTACCGCGCCGCCGGACTCCCCGCCTCCGGCGGCATCTCCACCGCCCGAGCGCTGGCCCGCTGCTACGCGGCGATGATCGGCCCGGTCGACGGCCACCGGCTCTTCGCCCCCGCCACGCTGACGCTCGCGCGCACGGAGGAATCCGCGGGCCCGGACCGTGTCCTGATCGTCAACACCCGCTTCGGCCTGGGCTTCATGCTGCACGGCCCGGCCGCGCCCCTGCTGGCCCCGGGCTCCTTCGGCCACCCCGGCAGCGGCGGCTCGCTCGGGTTCGCGGACCCGGAGTCGGGGATCGCCTTCGGGTACGTCACCAACGGCCTGCGCCGGGGAGTGACGGCGGACGCCCGGCCCCAGGCCCTGGTGCGGGCGGTACGGGCGGCGACATCGTCGCCGGATGAGCGATCACCCGCGGAACCAGGCGAACGCGCGAGCTGAGGCCGGCCTGGCCGGTCTGGCCCGCACCCTGGCCGGCCACGCGGCACCGGCTCCCTGGTGTGCGGGGAGGGCGCACGATACCGATCGGGGCCGGGAGGGCCCCCGGACTCACTCAGCCGGGGGCCGGGGAGCGATACGCCTCAATTCTTGACGGGTACGACACGGGTGGCATCCACCGCGGGGCGCAGCGCCTTGGCGAGTCCGACGCCGTCGCCCACGGCCCAGAAGTGGGTGAAGAACAGCCGGGGCTCCTCCGACAGCCCGTGGTTGTGCAGTTCGACGAGACTGATCCCGCCGTTCCGCAGCAGTTTGTGTACGGTCCGGACCTCCGAGGCGATCATGACGAAGTCGCCGTTGACCGCGGCCCGTCCGCCACCCAGGGGCTGGAAGTTGAAGGCCGACGTCGAACCCAGCCCCGCCGGGAGCACCAAGCCGTGCTCGATGATCGTCTCGCGGCGGGCGAAGACGGACTTGTAGATCCCGCCGTCGTTGACGCCCTCGGTGCCCAGCACGTCGTTCATCGCCCCGACGTCCAGATCGAGGCGCTTCGGTGGCCCCAACGGCCGTGCGGGCGGTGTGGCGGTGGCGTCGAACGCGGCGCGGAACCCGCGGGCCATGGCCAGCGGATTCCGGCCGTGGACGTGCACATGGGTCCACCAGATGTCGGGGTCGTGCGAGAGCAGATGCTTGTGGATCGCGGTCTGGGCGATGCCGTGCTCGATCAGCGCGTCGCTCACCCGCTGCAACTCGTCCTCGGTGACCGCCATGTCGCCCATGGCGAGCGTGCTGCCGTCGGCGTACCGGATGAAGCCGATGTGCGACGCGAGGGCGAGACCGGGGGTCACCCTGACCCCCTGAGAGACCACGTTCAGGTCATGGCGGGGGAAGCGGGTCCGGTACATGACGTCGTTCAGCAGACTGCCCGCCCGGCCCAGAACCTTGCCGACGCCCTTCCAGTCCACCAGGGTGGTGAGCACGGGCCGCACCGGTTCCGCCGTGCCCCCCGCCCCGGCGCCCGTGCCGTGCCCCCGACCCGGGGACTCGCCGGGCCGGGCCGAGGCGGGCCCCGTACCGGCGAAGGCCATCATCGGAGTGAGCCCGGCGGCGACCAGGAGCCGGCGCCGTGGTGTGGCTGCCGCGGCGGGGCCGGTCTCGTTCTTTTGCGATCTTCCGTACATCATGTGAACACCTCCGCATTGGCCGAGAACACGGCGCCGGTGAGGAATCGCGATCCGCCGGACGCCACGTCAGACGTGTTGCCGAAGTGCCGCCGAATGGATCGGCGCCGGCCGGGCGGCACGGGCGGGGCCGGTCGGCCCGGGCGGAGCCGGACCGGACCTCCGGCGACGGCCCGCCGGGACACCGCTCACCGGCGGGGAGGCGAACCGGCGCCCCAGGGCCTCTCGTCCGGATCTTGCCGGGCTCGCGCGCCCGCGGTGACATCAGCCGCTGACGCGGCGGACGCTCCCTGACCCGGCCAGATCCGAACGAAAGACCCTTGCCGCATGTTCGCCCCCACCCCGGGAACCCCATTGCCCCGGAGCTGAGCCGCGTCAGTGCGCGGCGATCTGCTGGAGTGCCGCGCCCTGGTAGCGGGCACCGGCGTTCCAGAGGATGAAGGAGTGCATCTTGTTGGCCTCCGCGGCCTTGATCTGCTCGGCCACCTGGGCCGGCCCGTAGGTGCTGCCCATCGAGAAGTCCTGGAGCCACGGGACGATCTCGGTCTGCGTACCCTTCGCCAGACGGCCGAAGTCGGCGAGCGAGCGCTGCACGATCGCGTACGGCGCGGTGTCGGGGTTGGCGACGCCGTACTCACCGGGCCCCCAGTGGGACGGGTAGACCATCGGCGCGATGTAGTCGCTGACCTTGACCAGGGCCCCGATGTCCTGGGCGATCTCCAGGGGCCGGGTGGCGGCTATGCCGAAGACCGAGACACCGAGGTACGTGGCGTGCGGGCGCAGCGCGGCCCGGGTGTCCGCGACGAACGAGGTGATGGACTGCTCGGGCGTGGCGGACCCGATGCCCGGGAACCGCATTCTCGACAGCGGGCCGTCGGGACGGCGCACGTAGTCGTAGAGGATGTCGTCGAAGCCGAGCTGAGCCGCCTCGACGGCGAGGTCCTGGTTGTACTTGCGGACCGCCGGGTCCGCGAAGTTGGTGAAGGACAGGTTGCCGTAGTGGCCGCCGTTGTACGCCTGACCGTCAGGGGTCTGCACGACCTGGTCGTGCTTGCCGGCCTTCCAGGCCGCCGCGCCGAGCTTGGGGTCCCGGAAGGCGACGATACGGCCGATGACCTGGGCGCCCGCGGCGTGCAGCTCCGCGACGGCCTTGCGGGCGTCGTAGTAGCCCTTGGCCGCGCCGATCTGACGGGCCATCGCCACCTGGGAGGCGTATCCGACCTCGCCGTCCTCGTCCTTGATGTCCAGCTCCACGGCGTTGAGCTTGCCGCTGCGGACCAGCGCGAGGATGTTGTCGTGCAGGGTCTTGTCGCCCCAGCCGATGGCCGTGATGTGTGCGGCGCGGATCATGGGGCGGCGCCCCCGGGTGGACACGGTCCTGGTGGTGGCGTTCCCGGCGCGGTCCACGGCCTTCACCGTCACGGAGGGGTTGCCCTTGGGCACCGAGATCGTGAAGGTCCCGCTCTTGTCGACGGGAACCTCTTTCCCGTCGACGGTCACCTTCGCGTCGGCGGAGGCCCGGCCGGTGACGGTCACCTTGGCGTCGGCGGCGGCCTTGCCGGTGGCATTCACGGGGGAGGCGACGTTCTTGATCTCGGGGTCGGCCACCTTCAGATCGGGGGCCTTGGTGTCCACGGTGAAGCCCACGACCTTCTGGTACGAGGCGAAGGGGAGGCTGCTGTCGCCCTCCACCACCAGGGTGTGCCGGCCCTCGGTCAGACGGGGGAGGCCGAGCTTCAGACGGGCGCCCTCGGCCGTGACGGGGACCACCTTGCCGTCGAGCGTCGCGTGCACCTTGTCCTTGCGGCCCGCGGCCTTCGCGTTGAGGTACGCGGTGACCTGCGCGGCCTTGCGCCCGTCGAGGAAGGCGCCGTCGGCCAGACCCTGCACACCCGGTCCCGGCATGAGGAAGGTCCAGGCCCCGACACCGGCCCCGGCGAGGGAGAGCGCCCCGGCCATCGCTATCAGGGCGCGGCGGCGGGTGGGACGGGGGGGACGGTAGGAGGAGGCGGAATTCGATATGAAACGCGTCTTGGTGACCATCATGCGCCCTTCGTGCTGTGTCCGGGCCTGCCGCCGCTGCGGCGACGCTCGGTGGTGACTCCATTGATTGCCCAGCCGTCGGGCCACCCCTCCTGTCTCCAGCCGGATTTCACACGAACGGCCGCGATCGCCCCCGGCGTGGTGGCTGCGCCATCCAGGCGACCGCGCGATACGGGGGCTTCCGCCGCCGGTAAGGATGCCGCGACACGTTCGCCTTGGAGGCCCCCATGCGTCACCCGCTCGTCCCGCTCTGCGCCCTGGCAGGCGCCGTTCTGCTCGCCTCGGGCTGCTCCCCGGGGTCCTCACCGGCCGCCGGAGGCCGGCAGGCGGCGGCCTCACCGGCGGCGGCCGGCCATGTCGCCGTGAAGGACCCGGCCAGTGTCGGGGTCAACGAGCTCGGCCAGGTACCGGTGCTGATGTACCACCAGCTCACCGAGAAGCCGGCGAGCGTGTACGACCGCACCCCGGCCGACTTCCGTGCCGAGCTGGAGCGCCTGGCCCGGGAGAAGTACGTTCCGGTCACCGCCCGGGACTTCCAGACGGGCCGGATCGACATCCCGGCCGGAACGCACCCGGTGGTCCTCACCTTCGACGACTCGACCAACAGCCAGGTGCGCCTGGGCCAGGACGGAAAGCCGGTGGCGGGCACGGCCGTCGCCATCCTGGAGGAGACGGCGAAGAAGCACCCCGGGTTCAAGCCGGTGGCGACCTTCTTCGTCAACGCGGACGCCTTCTCGGCCACCGGCTCCGCCAAGGCGCTGACCTGGCTGAAGCAGCACGGGCACGAGGTCGGCAACCACACCGACCGCCACCAGAACCTCGCCTCCCTGGACCAGGCGGGCGCCGCGAAGGCCATCGCCGCAGGACAGCAGGCCATCCTGACCGCAGGGGGCGGGGACCGGGTCACGTCCCTCGCGCTGCCCTTCGGGGCGATGCCCCAGCAGGCCGGGGTCGCCGCGAAGGGCACGGGCTACCGCTACGACGGGGTGTACCTCGTGGGCGCCAACCCCTCGGTCTCGCCGTTCGACAAGGCCTTCACCCCCGGCGGGATCCCGCGGATCCGCTCGGCGGGGCCCAAGGACCAGGACGCCGAGTTCGGTTCGTCCCGCTGGCTGGACAAGCTCGCCGAGGGGAAGAACTGGTACGTCTCGGACGGCGACCCGAACACGGTCGCCTTCCCCCGCGCCTCGCAGGACCAGGTGGCCCCGGCCTTCGCGAAGCGGGCCAAGCCGTACTAGGGCGTGTTTCGAAAGTAGCGCCGTCCGCCCGTAGGGCGGGGCCTGCGGCGTCCGGTGCACTGCACTCGCTCCGCTCGCTCCGTCTCGGCGCACTGAATTGCCCTTGGGATGCCGAGCGCGATCGCAAGGCGGAGGATCGGCACCCTCGACGGCCCGGACGTACGTGGACGACTCCGACAACGCAGGGAGCGTGCGTGCCAGGCGTCGCGGGCCAGGCGGGACTTTCGAAACACGCCCTAGGTGTTCTGTCCACGGAGGTTGGTGACAGCAATCACGGCGGGGTGATCTTGAACGAGTGAGGGCCTTCCGGGTTCGGTGTGGATTGCGACATCTACACGAACGATCAGAAGGCCCTCATGCCCCACCGTAATGCACCCCTGACCGAGACCGGCCGCCTGCGTCTGGCCCGCTGCGTCGTTGACGACGGCTGGCCGCTGCGCCGTGCCGCCGAACGCTTCCAGGTTTCACCGACCACCGCCCAGCGGTGGGCGAACCGCTACCGGCAGACGGGCGAGGCCGGGATGGCCGACCGCTCCTCGCGCCCGCACCGCAGCCCGCGCCGGACGCCGGCCCGTACCGAGCGGCGGATCATCAAGGTCCGCGTCCTGCGCCGCTGGGGCCCGGCCCGTATCGCCTACCTCCTCGGGCTGAACCCGGCCACCGTGCACCGCGTCCTGGCCCGCTACAAGCTGGCCCGTCTGTCCCACCTGGACCGCGCGACGGGCCGGGTCATCCGGCGCTACGAGCACGACGCGCCCGGCGACCTCGTGCACGTCGACATCAAGAAACTCGGCAACATCCCCGACGGCGGCGGCCACAAGATCCTCGGCCGGCAGGCGGGCCGCAAGAACCGCGCCAGGGCCGGCATGAGCTTCCTGCACAACGCCGTCGACGATCACTCCCGGCTC
>NZ_JBHZEJ010000084.1:0-35604 GCF_042756365.1 Streptomyces sp. NPDC059092 | reverse complement strand
GCACGCGCCTCACCCCTCGCTCTGGTCCTCGGTACGGTGACCGGCCTTCTCCTGCGCCATGCGGGGTGGTGCAACTGCGCCGAGGTGTACGGAGTCCCGGGAAACAGCTCACGGCCCGGCCCACCATGAGTACGCTACGTGACTATTTGGCAACCAAGGGTAGGGCGGTGACCTGTTATGCGGAGCGGAGTGGGGGAGGGGTGCTGGTGAAGCCTCAGGCCGGGGACAAGGTCGCTGACCGCTACCTTCTGCGAGAACTCATCGGCAAAGGGCGGGATGGAGGTTGTCTGGCAGGCGTGGGACGAGAGACTGAGGGGGCGCGTCGCGGTCAAGTGTGCCCCCGGACGACAGCGAGGCCGCGAAACGGCTCAAGAAGGAGGCACAGCTTGCGGCACGGCTGCATCACGCGAACATCGTGCCGGTCTTCGATCTCGTCGAGGCGGAGGCGGCCTGCTGGATTGTGATGGAGTTCGTGCCCTCGCGAAGTCTCGCGCAGGTCGTGACCGAGGACGGGGTGCTCACGCCTGAAGAGGCCGGGTCCGTGGGGTGCCAGATGGCGGCGGCGCTGGCGAAGTCCCATGCCGAGGGGGTGGTGCACGGCGATGTCACCCCGGGGCCCTCACCCGACTGCGCCGCCAGATCGGCACACGGCTGCCCATCGACGTCATCACCACGCATTACCCCGACCGAAGCGGCAAGATCCTCCTCAACGTCGCCTTCCCGCCCGCCGCACACACCGCCCTCGCGGCAGCGGCCGGCCGCGCAGCACAGGCACCCCAGCGCTTTATGGAACTGGCCGTTCACCGGCCCCTGGCCGAGCACGCCAGCGCCGAGGCCGACCGCCTCGACCGGGCCCTGCAGCAACTGCTCGCCCATACCACGCCCGCCCATCTCATCGCGGCCGTCGGGCACGCCCTGACCCGCACTTCCGGAGCCGCGCCGTGCTGAAACCGACCGACGAACAGGCCGCCGCGGCCGACGCCTTCCACGCCGGAGAACACCTGGCCCTGCAGGCCGGTGCGGGCACCGGCAAGACCACCACCCTGGCCCAGCTTGCCCACGCCACCCAGCGCCGCGGCCGCTACCTCGCCTACAACCGGGCCATCGCCCAGGATGCCACCGCGCGCTTCCCCAAAAGCGTCCTGTGCAAGACAGCCCACGCCCTGGCCTACGCCGCCGTCGGCCACCGCTACACCCATCGGCTCAACGCCCCCCGCCGACCTGCATGGCAGACCGGGCAGGCCCTCGGCATCACCAAAGCCCTTCGGGTCGGCGAACGCGACCTCTCTCAAAAAACCCTCTCCTACGTCATCTTGCGCACCGTGGCTCGCTTCTGCCACACCGCCGACGCGACGATTACCCGCCATCACATCCCGCACCTGCGCGGCCTCGAAGAGCCCTCCCTGCACGCGCAACTCGCCACCCACATCGTTCCGTTCGCCCGCAAAGCCTGGATGGACCTGCAGCACCCCGACGACGGCGCCGTCCGCTTCGACCACGACCACTACCTGAAAATCTGGGCCCTCACCCAGCCGAAGCTTGACGCCGATTTCCTGCTCCTCGACGAGGCCCAGGACACCAACCCCGTTATCGAACAGATCTTCCTTGCCCAACGCGACCACGCCCAGCTGGTCATGGTCGGCGACTCCGCCCAGGCCATCTATCACTGGCGCGGTGCCAAAGACGTCATGACCAGCTTCGACGGCACCCAGCTCGCCCTGTCCCAGTCCTTCCGCTTCGGCCCCCGCCTTGCCGAGGAAGCCAACCGCTGGCTGCACCTCGCCGACGCCCCTATCCGTCTCACCGGTGTCGACACCGTGCCCACCGAGCTCGGCCCCGTCAGCCGGCCCGACGCCGTGCTGTGCCGCACCAACGTCGGCGCCATGGCCCAGGTCATGGACCTCCTGTCCGGCGGACACCGGGTCGCACTGGCCGGGGGAGGAGACAGCCTGCGTGCTCTGGCCCTGGCCGCCCGCGACCTCAAAAAAGGACGCCGCACCACGCATCCCGAACTGGTGCTGTTCACGACCTGGGGCGATCTGCAGGACTACGCCGCCTACGACCCCGCCGGCCGTGACCTGCAACCCCTGGTCGACCTGGTCGATACCCACGGCGCGGACGCCATCCTGACCGCCGTCGACCATCTCGCCCCCGAAGGCCAGGCCGAGGTAACCGTCTCCACCGCGCACAAGGCCAAAGGCCGGGAATGGGCACAGGTGAAGATCGCCGACGACTTCACCCCACCCTCCGACGGCCCGCCGCACGACACAGGGCAGGGGACGGCCCGCCGGATCGACGACAAAGAGGCATGCCTGGCCTATGTGGCCGTCACCCGCACCCGGCACCGCCTCGACATCGGCGGCCTGTCCTGGATCAACGAGCATCCGGAAGGAGCATCGGCCAGTCCCCAGCCACCACAGTGATACTCCGGGCGGGTTCTGGGCGTTCGGTGCCTCCGCCTGGTAAGGAGCGCACGGGGGAGCGGCGGTACGGATCGCAATGATCCGGGACGGTGCAGCATCGAGTGTGACGGGCGCCGACCCTGCCGGTGACGGCACATCCGAGAAGCCCTCAGCGGCCGCCCGCTGTCCACAGACGGCCCCCGGCAGGCTTCTTGAGCTATGAACATCAGCTCGCCGGGCATCGCCCGGAACAACAAGACGACGCCGCGCTGCGAACGCCACGACGCGCTCCTCCAGCCGGAAGAGCGGACCGAGTTCGCGGCCCGGTTCCCGGCCGGCCACCGGGCGCAGGTGGCGTTCCTCCTGGCCAACTACGCCGACAACGCCTCCGTGGTCGGGGCGCTCTTGGGCACCGGAGTGCGTACGGTGCGCCGCCACTGCCGTGGGTGGCCGCCGCCGCCCGGGCTCCGGCTGCGCCGGGCCCTGCGCCGCCGTGTCGTCGACCTCGTGTGCCCGCGGTGCCTGTCTGATCGTGCGGTGGAAGCGGTGCGCCAGGCGAAACGGGAAGCCCGGCGTGCGGCCCGACGGATTCCGCGGGATCAGGGCGGCCCGGATTGCTGACATCCGCTTGCTCGAGACCTTCGGTTCCTGTGTGACGGTGAAAGCTTTCCTGCATCATCGATAGTAAAAAGCTGATATAGATGCGAAAGTTGCATAGATTCAGGTAAGATGGCGGCATGGGATTGAGCTTGGAGGAGTCGCTACGACTGACGGTGGCCGCGTTGATGCAGGTGACGGGTGACTCGCAGCGGTCGGTTGCGGGGGTGCTGGGGCTGACGCAGACGCAGGTGTCGCGCCGGCAGTCGGGCGCCATCTCATGGAGCCTGCGCGACGTCGACGTCCTGGCCGAGCACTACGGCATCGGCGCGCTGGACCTGCTGGCGGGTCCGACCAGAGCGTGCGAGGCGCTGCCCACCGGCAGGCGCCGTTCCGTCCGGACCGAGGCGAAGGGGGCGAGCCGGTGAGCGACTTCGACGCGATCGACTCGCTGCTTGACGCCGTCGGTCCGGAGGTCGAACTCCCGCCCTGCCAGGTGCGCCGCGAGCTGCGGGAGCGGGCTCGGCTGTCCAAGGCGCAGGTGGCCCGTGCGCTCGGGGTGAGCCCGTCCACCCTGAGCGGATGGGAAAGCGGCCGGGACCCGGCCGGCGAGATCCGCACCAAATATGCGTACCTGCTGGACGGGCTGAACACCAAGCTCGCCACCGAGACCGAGACCGAGACCACGGCGGCGCCGGCGCCGGCTGCGGAGCAGCCCCTCACGTCAGACGCAGCCGTGACCGTCACTCCCTCGTCTTCGCCGGATCCCGGGCAGGATGAGGACAGGGACGACGTAGAGCTGCTCGTCGTGCCCGAGCCGTGTGTGCTGTGCGGCCGTCCGGCCAGACGACGCGTGGCAGGGTTCGCTCAGCACCTGTCCCCGGCCGACTGCCAGCCCACCGCCACTGGAGCCCCCGCTGCCGCGCCTGCCCCACCTGCTGAACAGCCCACTGCGCAAACTCCGAAAGCGCCGCTGTGCACGGCACGTCCGGTGCGTGCAACGGAGCGTTCTAAGGGCCCGGCCCGCCACGCGTTCCAGGAGCCGTCCGGCCCGGTCGACCTGATCCGCGAGGCCGTGCAGGGCGTGCTCGCCGAGCACCGGGGCGACGTCGACGCAGCCACGGCGGCGCTGTTGAAGCGGGCGATCCCGGACGCAATGCGACTGCTGGACGAGACCCGCAAGGGCGCCCGCTACGACGTGATCGCGCACCCCTGGATCCCCGACATCCTCAAGAAGCAGACCGCGCGCGGCGCCGACCAGATCTGGGAGGCCCGCCCCAAGTGGACCCGTCACGAACTCCCGCCCGGCCGGCATGAGGTGACCGCGCTCGACATCAACGGCGCCTACCTATCCGCCCTCAAGACGCACCTCCCCCTGGGTCAGCTCGAGCACTCCACCGGCCTGGCCCACGACCGCCGCCGCTCCGGAGTCCACCTGATCACCCCGCCCGAGTGGGAGCACGAGGCGGTGCTGCCCAACCCGATCGGCCAGAGGGACGAGCCCGGCCCGCTGTGGGTCACCGAGCCGACGCTGCGCCTCCTGCTGCGCCTGTCCGGCCCGAAGCACCAGCTGTGCGCGCCTCCTCAGATCCACGAGTCGTACACCTCCGGGGCCACGGAGAACCTGCTGGAAAAGTTCCGCATCGCGTTGAAGGACGCCCGCGACACGGCGATCGAGCAGGGCGATACGGTGACGCTGGAGTACGTGAAGGCGATGTACTCGAAGTTCGTCTCCACGATGGGGGAGTCGAACTACAACCGGGAGCTCTACCGTCCGGACTGGATGCACCTCATCCGCAGCCAGGCCTTCGCCAATCTGTGGCTCAAGGCGCTCAAGGCCCATGACGAAGGCCTGGCCGTCGTCCGGGCGACGGGCACCGACGAACTCCACGTCATCGGTGACTGGCGCCGTGTCTTCGCCGAAGGCCGAGGCGTTACCGAGGTCAAGGTCAAGGACACGTACACCGCCGGAACCGACGCCGGTGAGCACGCAGGAGAGGGGGAGTAGTGCCGGAGAAGAACATCGACTTCGGGAGGTTCGGCGCCCAGGGCATCAAGGGCAGCGACGCCGTCGCCCGCAAGCTCGACGAACTCGCGGGCGGCATCGCCACTCCCGTGACCGCCAAGCGCGGATGGACGGCGCGCCTGCACTATCTGACGAAGTCGACCCAGACCCTGAAGACAGCGCAGGACGCCGGACTCACAGTGACCCACCGGACGCTGAAGGCCTGGCTGGAGGGCGAACGCCGCCCCTCCAAGGCCAACCTGAAACGCATCGACCAGGTGTACCGGGCAGTGCGCCGTCACAACGTCGCCCGCCATCTCCTCAGGCGCCTCAACCGCGACGGACGTGGTACGCGAGTGGAGATCCACCCGCTCAACCAGTCCCAGGTGCCGCAGCCGCTGCAGCGCGTGGTGGAGTACCGGACGATGAACGTGCGCCGCTGGGACCGAATCGTCGGCTCCTGGGCGGCCGGCGACCCCCAGAGCCTCGACGCCGCGTGGCAGGACACGATCGTCGACCTCGGCTCGCAGTGGGGCCAGTACGAGTACGTCACCAACGTCGGCTTCGCCGCATAAAACCCTGCGCCAGAAGGTGGTCTTCGGTGCCTGCTGGGATGGCGTACGGTGGGGATCACCGACGCGGGGTGGAGCAGCTCGGTAGCTCGCTGGGCTCATAACCCAGAGGTCGCAGGTTCAAATCCTGTCCCCGCTACTGCCGAAGAGGCCCGGATCTACACGATCCGGGCTCTTTTGCGTTCCCGGCGCAAGCACACGTCTGCCTCCTGGCCAGCAGGAGGCCCGGCCGCCCTTGCTGCCTGCCCGAGGTGATCGATCTCAGGCCGTTCTCGCTGGACTCTCTGCGGCGAACAGGGGAGTCGTCGGTGACGGTGCGCGGATCGCAGTGGTTGGCGTCTGCGCACAGTGCAGGGTTGCCATGTGCGCGGTCCGCGCTGGGATCTCGCAGCAGGTCCTGGTCTGCCCATACCCGTCACCGAGCCGCCGTGCTGTGCGGGACCTGCGCCGTGGTCCACCTGGCCGCGCGGCATACGGCCCCGCAGGCCTGGTGTCCTGGGGAACAGCGGTAGTTCTACTGTGCGGCCGGCGGCATAGCACTGTGGCAGGGATTGGGTGCGTTTTTGGAACGTTTGGACGAGGCGGCCGTGCCCCATCGGGTGGGATAGTCGGGGCCGCCGGGTGCGGCTGAAGTCGGATGAGGCAGGGTGAACGGCATGGTGACCTTGGCCAGCCCGTCGGTGGGCACGTCGGTACGCGCAGCCTCCGCGACCCTGCTGGATCCTGCCGTACTGTCTGTCTCGCTCCAGCTGATGGGCAGTCAGGCGCTGCTGTTCTACCGGCTTGACGAGGAAGAATGCGCACGCCGCGCCCGCGTGTCAGCGGCGCGCCTGAACAGTCTTGATGCGCTGCAGACCCTTCTGGAGCTGCCCGTAGATGAGCCCGTCGCACTGGCGTCGCTGCCCGCACGGCTGCGTTCGGCGGTACGGCGGCTTCCGGCCGGTGCGGCCGAGGTCGACCGCTGTGAGGTCACCCGTCGCGCGGTGCGACCGCTCACCGTTGATCTCGCCGTAGTCCGGGCGAGCGCCGCGGGCTGGCGCGGAGGGCTGGAGCAAGCCGGCCGTTTCGCCCCCTTCTGCCGGCGCGCCCTGCTGCTGGATAGCGCTCCACCGGCCGCTGAGGAGATGCTGATGGAAGCCGCCTTCTACGGCATCGGCATCCTGGTGGCCGACGGCGAGAGCGTGGACTTGCTGCTGGAGCCCCGGCCTTACACCCCGCACCGCCACACGCCCGCGGCGTGGTGCTTCACCGAGGAGTTCCACCGCCGCATCGGCTAGTCACGGCTCACCGCGCTCCACGCCCGCCACCGGGCGGGCTGTCGACGAAGCCTGCGGGGCGACAGAGGCCTGCGCCCACTGCAGCAACTGCTGGGGCACCTTGAAGGCGCTGAACCCGGGATGGTCGAGTTCAGCGTTGAGCACCGGATAGCGGTCGATCGCACGCCGGCAGCGCTGCTGCCACCACGCGGCCCGCCCGGCCGGCTCGACGGCGTCCATGCTGCGCAGCCACTCCATCAGCACCGCCGCGTTGTGGGCGGCCGCCGACACCTGCCAGTGATTGCTGACGAAGGTGTCCAGCACCAGTCCGTCGCAGGCCGCGCACCGGCACACCGGCGCCAGGCCCGCGGCGAACCTCTTCGCCAGCGTCTCGCCGAGGAAGAAGTCCATCAGCTCCGGCAGCAGCACGGAGGGCGAGTTCGGTCCGCCCGGAGACCGCTTGGCCGTCTGGCCGGGCGGCACGGTGTGCCGCACGCTGCTGGTGGCGCCGAAGGCGGTGAACGCCGCCCCGTGGGCCAGAGCCCCGAACGCCGCGAGGTCGGCACGCAGCAGCGCGGTTCCGGGTACCTCCGCCAGCAGCCGCTTGAGGTTGCCCACTGCCTGGGAGAAGCCGGCCAGTGGGTCCATCTGTCCGCCGAGCATGACCGCTTTGGGGTTCGGTACGACATTGAGCCAGGCGATCAGCTGCCCGACCGAGTCATCGCGCAGCCACGCCACGTCCACGGGAACGCTGAAAAAGACGCTAGGGTCCTCCAGCTTGAGGACCTGGTGGACGGCGGCCTTGAGGGCGTCGGAGTCTTCCGCGTGCAGATATCCGGTGGGCGTCATGGCCGCTGTCGCGCCCGCACGGTGGCCCACCTGCTCCTCGATCGACAGCCTCAGCGGGTCGCCGAAGGACAGCTGGCCTTCCGAGACATCGGGGAAAGGATCATCCTCACTGGCCGCCGCCACGGTGTAGACGGCGGGATCCGCCAGCAGCGGTCCCGTGAACCCCTCCTCGCGCAGCTTGCGGACTTTCGCCGCCGCCCCGGGACCGCTGACGACGAGCCCGCTGCGCACCGGATCGAGCTGTGCGCGGATGTAACCGACCCGGCTGACCCCGGCCTGCAGCAGCATCCGGCCCCGCAACTGCCCGGGTACAGAGGGCTGATGGGTCAGAGGCGGGTCGGGAGGCTCCGCGGGATCGGAACCGGCGCCCGGGTGCGGGGAGGGGAACGACTCAGTCATGGCCTCACCTTCGAAGCGGAATTCACCGCCGCGTCTTCGCGCGGGGCGTACAGCAACTGGAAGTCTTCGGGCAGCAGCCGCGCACAGCGGGCCAGCTCCTCCTCATTGATCCCTGCGGCCAGAGCAGAGCGGATCATCCCGGGGACGTACCGGGGCTGCTCCTGGTCTATCTCGACCGGTTCGGCTGTGCGGTATCCCAGCGCGGACATCTCCACCGTCACGCTGCGGTACTGCCAGTCCGTGACGATGTTCAGACTCTGCGCCCGGCGCAGCAGCGCGGCCATCGACACCTTCCACTCCCGCTTCAGCCGGGCCAGGAGTTCCAGGTCGACGCGGGGCGTGAAGGCGGAGCGGATGTCACGTGCGGGCATGAGGAACTCGGCGGCGAATTCGTCGGCCTGCCGCTCCTGCACGGTGCTGTCGCCGGGGGACTGGTGCAGGACCAGGTGACCCAGCTCGTGCGCCAGGCTGAAGCGGTAGCGGTCTGCGGGCGCGTGGTCGTTGGCCAGGATGAGCGGCGGCTGCTTTCCGTCCCACTGGCTGACCGCGTCGAGCCGGCCGCTGCCCAGATCACGCGCGACCACCAGAGTTCCGGCCGCCTCCAGGGACGCGGTGATGTCCGCTGCCGGGCCCGGCGGCATGCCCCAGGCCTTGCGAACCTGCCGGGCTGCGTCCTTGGCCGTGGTCAGGGCGTCGAGTTCGACAGTGGGGATGGCCGCAGCCCGCACGCCGAGACCGGGGCGGCACGCGGCGATGCCCTGCAACTGCACTCGTGTCAGGGCGAGATGGGCAGGCTGGCGCCGCAGGGCGGAGACGGTCAACGACGCACGCTTGCGGTGGTGGACGAGCCCCACGCCGATCCCGTGCACCTGCGGATCCAGACACAGCAGATCCGGCGGATACCCCAGCGCCGCCGCGTACAGCTCCAGCCGCTCTCCCGAGACCGCCAGCCGGCCGCTCTCGGCGCGGCTCACATACCCCTGGGACACCGCCACGTCACCGCCGGAGGCCTTCACCATCGCCTCAGCCACGTCGGCTTGCGTCATGCCGCGGAACTCCCGGGCCACCACCAGCATCCCCGGCTGCGCCGGACGTACATCGCTCACGTCGTACCACCTCGGATCAGACCTCAAAAGATTAGCTTCAAATATTCCTCCACGTGTCGAAGTTGACAAAAATGACAGAAGGTCAAGAAGAGGGGGCGTAGTGCGTGGAACCGTGCATTCTGGGTTCACGCTGGTCAAACACGTTCCCTGAGGCTGTGCCGGTGCAGCTCCGGCTCCTGCGGGAAGTGGCGTTCCGCCCTCAGACGGAGAGGCTCAGCCTCTCCTCACCCAGACGCTAACTGGCGCAATACGGGGCACGGTTGCTGTACGTGCCTCTAGGATGACTGCCTGCGCCGGGGCCTCAAGCGCCTCATCCGCACGCGTAACGCCCGCACGCCACACCCCAGTCCGTCGCCCCGGCGGAGCGGGAGATACGGAGCAGCTCGACCGTGCACCTCATCAGCTTCTCCGCGTGCGGGTTCCGCTCGCTGACCTATGTGCAGGACATCCCGGTCAGCAGCCCGACGATCCTGGCCGGCCGCAACGACGGCGGCAAGAGCACGGTCCTGGCCGCTCTGGCCTTCCTGCTGGGCGAACACCGTCTGACGGACGAGGACCGCACCTACCAGCAGGACGAGGGTGTCAAGGGACAGCGCTGCGCGGAGACATGGGTGGAGGGCGTCTTCCGCCTGGACACCGCCGAGCAGGCCGCAGCAGCTCCCTTACCGGCCGAGCTCCGTATCCGGCGCCGCTCACGGGCCGGTGAGGAGGCGTGCTGGGAGTTCTTCGGATCGCAGCCCGCCGACAGCCGTCTGCAGGGCCTGGGCCGGCTGATGAAGAAGGACCTGACCGAACTGGTCGCCGAGTTCGGCCTCGTCCCGTCGGGCACGCTGAAGGACGACCTGCTGGCCGCGCTCACCGCACACGCCGCGACCGTCCCGCAGACCGACCAGTGGCAGCCGCTGCCCAAAGACCTCGAGACCCGGCTGCCGCGGCTGCTGGCGTTCGGCGGCAAGGACGAGAGCCCGGACGACGCGGTGCGCACCGCTTTGAGCAGCTGCTACGAGACCCACCTGGAGGACGAGACCCTCCAAGGGCAGGTCCGGGAGATCGAGAAGGAGATCACGCAGCGGCTGGAGAAGGAAGCGGACTCCCTGTGCCGGCACATCCGCCAGCACTGCCACGAGTTCGTCGGCGTGGAGGTCAAGCCCGAGGTCTCCTTCAAGGGCGGCTTCAAAAGGGCGCCGCTGGAGGTCTCCAAGGCCGACGGCGAGCCCGTGGACCTGACCCGCTCGGGCCAGGGCAGCACCCGGCGCATCGCCCTCGCTGTGTGGGAGTGGACCAGCAGCCTCCTCGAAAGCAGTGAACTCGCCGCGGCGGGGGAGCAGGACGAGCCACAGCCCACGCAGACCATCGTCGTCTACGACGAGCCCGACACCCACCTCGACTACCGCCACCAGCGCACCGTCATGGACATCATCCGCAAGCAGTGCGCCCTGCCCCACGTCAGCGTCATCGTCGCCACCCACTCGATGAACCTCATCGACGGCGTCGACATCGCCGACATCGTCCACCTCAAACTCAGCGACAGCGGCCGCACCCTCGTCGAGCGCCTCGACGACGACACCCACGACGGCATCGACTTCCACCTCGGACAGATCGCCGCCGCGGTGGGACTGCGCAACTCCGTCCTGCTGCACGAACGCTGCTTCCTGGCAGTCGAAGGCCCCACCGAGCAGCAGTGCGTGCCCCTGCTCTTCCGCCTCTCGCAGGGGCTGCCCCTGCAGGCGGCCGGCATCGCCCTGTGGGCCTGTGACAACAACGAAGGAGCACTCCACCTCGCGGGCTACCTCGTCAAGCACCACCGCACCGTCATGCTGATGGTCGACGCCGACAGCCGCGCCAACAAGCACTTCAAGACCGAGAAACTCATCAAAGCCGGCCTCGACCTCACCCAGCAGGTCTCCTACGTCGGAGAGAGCGACGGCTACAACGAGCTGGAGGAGCTCTTCAGCGACCTCCAGTGGGCGGCCGCCGCCAACGCCCACTGGCCCCGCCCCAAGGGCCGCCCCTGGAGCGCCGACGACTTCACCGAGCACCGGGGCGGCAAGTTCAGCGAGCGCATCCTCTACATGATCAAACAGCAGGCCGAGGAGAGCAGCCCCAACGGCAAGGCCGACATGCTCTACGCACTGGTGTCCATGCTCACCACCCCCGAAGAGGTCCCCCAGCAGCTACGGGACATCTTCACCGCGATGCAGGCCCTCGCCTGCTGACCTGCTGCTGCGCCCGCCGCTGCAGCATGCGCTCCTTGCGCTGCTCATTGGTCGGCGCCGCCCAGGCGTGCCATCCGGCCTCCGCAGTCCATTGCCGCGCGTGAGCGCGGGCTTCGATTCCGCACCACCGGCAGCCCCCGGGCGCCACAGTGTGCTCGGTCCTGGCAGAACGCGATAACGACATCACATCCTCCTTCCCCCACTGCTTATCTTGCCTCCTGCCACTGACAATCACCCCGCGAGCCGCGTCCGGCTCCGCCACCCGGCAGCGCAGACGAAGAAACCTTTCCCTCGCGTGTCCCCAAGCCTCTGAAACAAGACCGTTTATCGGGAAAACCGCCCGTAGCTCCCACCACACTGGTTACGGTCTGTGCCCATGAGGTTCCTGCACACCTCGGACTGGCATCTTGGCCGCCGGTTCCACGGGGAAGATCTGATCGACCGCCAGCGCAAGGTCCTGGACCACATCTGCGCCACCGCCCGCACCCAGAAGGTGGACGCCCTGCTGATCGCGGGCGACATCTACGACCGTGCCATCCCGAGCCTGGACGCGGTACGTCTGTTCGACCGGGCTCTGCACCAGCTCGCCGACCTCGGCATCCCCACCGTCATGATCAGCGGCAACCACGACTCGGCCCACCGCCTCGGCACCGGCTCCGGCCTGTACGCCAAAGCGGGCGTCCACCTGCGCACCAACCCCGCCGACGCCGCCCGCCCCGTCCTCCTCGACGACGAACACGGCCCCGTCGCCGTCTACGGAGTGCCCTACCTCGAGCCCGCCCTGGTACGCACCCAGCTGGACGCCGAGACAGCCTCCCACCAGGCCGTGCTCACCTCGGCACTGGACCGCATCCGAGCCGACCTCGCCACCCGCCCGGGCACCCGCTCCGTCGTCCTCGCCCACGCCTTCATCACCGGCGCCACCAGCAGCAAAAGCGAACGCGACATCAGCGTCGGCGGCGTCGCCCACGCCAGCGCCGACCTCTTCGACAGCATCGACTACACCGCCCTGGGCCATCTTCACCGCCCGCAGCGCGTCAACGACCGCATCCATTACAGCGGCTCCCCGCTGGCCTACTCCTTCTCCGAGACCAACCACACCAAGTCCCTCACCCTCACCGACCTGCCGGCCGACGGCGCCCCCACGATCACACACCACGACCTGCCGGCCGACCTCCACCTGCCGCTGGCCCGGCTGACCGGCCGCATCGACGACCTGCTGACCGACCCAGCACACGAACCGCTCAGCGAAGCCTGGCTGCAGGTCACCCTCACCGACACCGCCCTGCCGTACGAGGCGATGGCACGCCTCAGACAGCGCTTCTCCAAGACGCTGGACATGCGGCACGTGCCCGCCAGCATCCCGGCACAGGCCACCGACAGCCCCACCTACCGCGAACGGGTACGCGGCCGCGGCGACCTCGACATCGCCCACGACTTCATCACCGCCGTGCGCGGCACCCCACCCACCACCGCAGAGGCAGACCTCCTGCAAGAGGCCGTCGACGACATGCGCGTGCACGCCCAGGAGAAGGAAACCGTCTGACATGCGTCTGCACTCCCTACACCTGCAGGCCTTCGGCCCCTTCGCCCGCCGCCACACCGTCGACTTCGACGCCCTGTCCGCCGACGGCCTGTTCCTTCTGCACGGCGACACCGGCGCCGGCAAGAGCACCCTGTTCGCCGCCATCTGCTTCGCCCTCTATGGCCTGCCGCCCCACGAACGCAACATGCGGCTGCGCAGCGATCACGCTCCCTCGGATCTACTCACCGAAGTGACCCTGGAAGTAACCCTCGCCGGCAAGCGCCTGCAGATCCGCAGGATCCCCGCCCAGAAGCGACCCCACCTGCGCAACAGCGCAGAGCTCGTCGACCAGAAGGCCGAAACCTACCTGCACCAATGGGTCCTCGACGAACACGGACACGGCCGGTGGGAAGGCATCATCAAGTCCCACAAGGAAGCCGCAGAAGAGATCAAGTCCCTCCTGCGCCTGACCCGCCAGCAGTTCTGCCAGGTCGTCCTGCTCCCACAGAACGAGTTCACCAAGTTCCTGCGCGCCGACGCATCCGAACGCCGGGTCCTGCTCGGCACCCTCTTCGGCACCCGCCGCTTCGGCCTCATCGAAGAATTCCTCGCCAACCGCAAAACCCTCACCGCCAAGACGCGCGACGAGGCCCGCGCCGACGTCCTGCGCCTGGCCGAACGCATCCAGCAGGCAGCCGGCGACGACCTCGAACCGGCCCAGAACGCCCCCCGGGCCGACGACCCCACCACCCTCACCGCACCCGCCCGCGCCTGGGCCACCGTCCTGCACCGCCAGGCCCTCACCCGCCAAGACGCCACCGACGCTGCCACCGAGACCGCCGAGCAGCAGCTGACCGAAGCCCGCCGGGCAGAACAGGCCGTCCGCGACCTCCACCGTCTCCAGCAGGCCCACCGCACCACCGCACACGACCTCGGCCTGCTCCACGAGCAGACCACCCACCACGACCACCTCGCCGAACGCCGCGACCGCGCCGTGAAAGCCCAACAACTGCAATCCGTCCTGGAGACCGCACACACCGCCGACCGCGAGCACACCCGTGCCCTGGACGACGACAGCCGCGCCCGCGCCCTGCTGTCGCCCGAACACGCATTGCTCGACACCGCCGGCCTCACTCACGCCGCCCAGCAGCTGCACGCCGAAACCGGCGCCGTCCAGGCACTGCTGCCCGACGAGGCCACCCTCCAGCGCCACACGACAGATCTGGCCGCACTCGACCGCGAGCGCCAGCAGCTCACCGAAACCCTCACCGACGCTCAGCAATGGCTCAACGCCCTTCCGCAACGCCGCGCTGACCTTGCCACGCGCCTGGAAACCGCCCGCAGCGCGCAGGAAACCAGCCGCGAACTCACCCCCACCCTCAACCTCGCCGAAAAGCAGCTGGAAGCCGCCAGACGCCGTGACGCTCTCGACCAGCAGATCAGCGCCGCCCACAAGGTCCTCAGCCAGGCCGAGAAGGACTCCGAGCAAGCCGCGAAAACGTACGTCGACATCCGGCGCCGCCGCACGGACGGCATCGTCGCCGAGCTCGCCGGCCGGCTCGTCGACGGCGAAGACTGCCCCGTGTGCGGTTCCCCCACCCACCCCGCACCCGCCACCCCCCAGCCCGGACAGCCCACCGCCGCCGACGAACAGGCCGCCGAAGCCGCCCACACCCGCGCCCAGCAGAGCGAGAACACGGCCAAAGAGGCCCTGGCCCAGCTGAACGAACAGGCCGCCACAGCACGCGGTGAAGCCGGCGGCAACACCCCCCTCACCGACCTCACCGCCAACCGCACCGCCCTCGAACAACACCTCGCCGACGCCCTCTCCCAGGCAGCCGACGCCGGACCAGCCGGCGAACAACTCACCCTCCTGGAAAAAGAACAGGCCGACACCGAACACACCCGCAACACCGCAACCGCACGCATGGGCGCCGCCGAAGCCACCTACGACAGCCTGCACACCCAGCGCGAAGAGCTCACCCACCGCCTGGCAACCACCCTCAACGGACACACCACACTCGCCGACCGCATCACCCACCTCACCCAGCACGCCGGCCGACTCGAGACCGCCGCCGCGTGCGCAGCCACCGTGACAACAACCGCCACAGACCGCCACAGCGCCACCGCTCTCGCAGAGCAGGCAGCGCACGCAGCAGGCTTCACCTCCCCGGCCGAAGCCTCGGCCGCCCGCCTGCCCGACAACGAACTCACCGCGATCGACAAAGAGATCACCCACTGGCGTGAACAGCGCCTCGTACTGACCGCCCGGCTCGCCGACCCCGAACTGCAGGCAGCCATCACCCAGCCACCCGCCGACCTCGAGCGCGCCGTCACCGAACTGGACACCGCCACCACAACCCACACCCGCACGGCCGCCCTCGCCACCCAGGCCGCCGACCGGACAACCACCCTGGCCACCCTCACCGCTCAGCTGGACACCCAGATCCAGCGCCTGGAGCCACTCGAGGACGCCTACCGCACCGTCGATCACCTCCACGGCCTCATCAGCGGCGGCTCACCCAGCAACCAGCTCCGCATGCAACTGGAGTCCTACGTCCTGGCAGCCCGTCTCGAAGACGTCGTCGACGCCGCCAACACCCGCCTGTCACGCATGTCCCACCACCGCTTCACCCTCGTCCACTCCGACGACAGAGCCGCCCGAGGCGCCAAATCAGGCCTGGACCTCAAGGTCCTCGATGCCTGGAGCGGCCACAAGCGCCACACGGACACCCTCTCCGGCGGCGAATCCTTCTACGTCTCCCTGGCCCTCGCCCTGGGCCTGGCCGACATCGTCACCGCCGAAGCAGGCGGCCAGGCACTGGACACCCTCTTCATCGACGAAGGCTTCGGCACCCTCGACGAAGACACCCTCCACCAAGTCCTCGACGTCCTGGACTCCCTGCGCGCCCACGACCGCACCGTCGGACTCATCAGCCACGTCCCCGAACTGCGCCGCCGCATCACCCAGCGCCTGCACATCGCCAAGCACATCGACGGCTCCACCCTCAGGCACCTGACCGAAGCGGCCGAATGACCGCATGGCAGAACACGAGGACACGCACCCGGCCACCCGCCGACCGGAACGCATGACACCAAGGCTTGGGCTCCAGTTGATAGAGACCAGCTGCACCGAACCCCCGCTATACGCGAGAATGACCGCGAGCCAGCCCCTCTCGTATGCCGAGGAACCGTGCGATGACCACCAGCCCCACCGCCACACAACACACCGGGCGTCTGGTCCTGCGCACGGACCAGCAAGAGGGCCTCGCTAGTACGGTCCGCCACCTGCGCCGCCCGCGCACCCGCGGGCATGCCGTCTCGGCCTGCGGCACCGGCAAGACCCTCTTCGCACTACGCGTCGCCGAAGAACTCGGCGTGCGCCACCTGGCGGTGGCGGTGCCCAGCCTGGACCTGGTCGCGCAGTGGGCGGCGGCCGCCCGCGCGGACGGCCGCCGCGAGCCGATGATCACCGTCTCCTCGCTGCGCGCCGAATCCCACCCGCTCCTCGCCGAGGCGGAGGTCGACTCGGCCAACGCGGGGGAGTACCTGGCCTATTGGCTCGCCCGCCACCCCAAAGCGACGGTTTTCTTCACCTACGACTCGCTGTCCAAGATCGAAGAGGCCCAGCACTCCGCGATCTTCCCCGCCCCCATCTTCGGCCTGCTGATCGTGGACGAGGCCCACGCCACGGCCGGCACCTGGGAGAAGAACTGGACTGCGCTGCACGACAACGAGCGCATCCCTGCCGAGCGTCGCCTCTACCTCACCGCCACCCCGTATGTGTGGGAAGCCCCCCGCCTGACCGAACCGCCCACCACCAGGGCGCAGCCCAAGCGCACCACCGTCACCGCACCGGCTTGGGACGACCCATCCCTGCTGGCGACCATGGACCAGCCGAAGATCTTCGGCCCCCGCCTGCACACCTACTCCCACGCCGACGCCATCGACGACGGCGTCCTGGCCGACTACCAGCTCGTCGTCCCCACGATCACCGACACCGACCTGCGCACCGCGCTCACCGACCCCGCCGCCGGGCCGACCGCGCGCCGCACCACCGCCCTGCACCTGGCCGTCCTCAAAGCCATACGCGAGCACGACCTGCGCCACGTGTTCGTCTACTTCCAGCAGATCGCCGACGCAGCGGATTTCGCCCGCCAGTTCGCCCACACCCTGCGCACCCTCCCCGCCGACCTGCGCCCCGACTGGGCGGACGAGGTGATGGTGCAGTCCATCGACGGCACCTTCAACGCCCGCCGCCGCGCGAACGTCATCGCCCGCTTCACCGACGCGCCCCGCGGCGTGCTGGCCAACGCCAAGATCCTCGGCGAGGGCGTCGACCTGCCGGCCGTCGACGGGATCGTCTTCGCCGACCGCACCGCCAGCGTGCGCCGCATCGTCCAGGCGCTCGGCCGAGCCCTGCGCAAACCCCCCACCCAGACCACGAAGACGGCCAGCCTGATCATCCCCGCCTACATCCCGCCCGGCGCCGACCCCACCGACCTCCTCGGCACCCCCTACGAAGCCCTGTGGCTGGTCACCGCCGCGCTGCGCCACCACGACCAGACCATCGCCGCCCGCGCCCCCAGAGCCAAGAACCAGCACCCCGCCCGCAATTCCCACACCTACATCACCCGCCGCTTTCGCTTTGACCACACCCTCGACCCCACCGCCATCGCCCGCGCCCTGGACCTGCTGGTGTGGCCCTCCCACGGCGCCGTCCTCTCCGCACCGCGCCGCGCGGGACTTGCCGCCGCCGTCCGCTGCCAGGCCGAACACGGCCACCTGCGGGTACCGGCCGACTACGAGGACGCCTACGGCTACCGGCTCGGCACGTTCATCACCGGCCAGCGCACCGCTTACCAGGCCGGCGCCCTCGACCAGCCGTGGATCGCCGAGCTCGAAGAACTCGGCATGATCTGGGACGACCACGAAGCCACCTGGCAGGGCCACCTGGCCACCGTCGAGGCCTACCACGCCGACCACGGCCACCTCGCCGTCCCCGCCACCGCCCCCGGCGGCCAATTCCTCGCCGACCAGCGCGCCCTGGCCCGCAAAGACCGCCTCACCCCCGACCGCGAAGCGGCGCTCACCGCCCTGGACCCGGACTGGAAACTCCCGCACGGCCCCGACTGGCACCGCAAGTTCCACCTGCTGCGCCGCCACCTCGCAGACGGCCACCACCCCAGCACCCTCACCCGCGACACGCTCGTCCACGGCGTGAAAGCGGGTGCCTGGCTGCACCGCCAGCTCACCACCTGGCCCCAACTCGACCCCGGCCAACGCGACCTGCTCGCCAGCGCCGGCCTCACCCCCGACCGCATCAGCCTGGACCCGCAGCGCGCCGCGGGCCAGCCGTCCGCGCCGCGGCGGCGCACGTTCGCGCAGACCGCCCAGATCCTGCAGCTCTTCGTCGAGCGCTGGGGACGAACCCCCGCGGCCCGCGAATGGATCGACGTCGACGGCGACCGCGTCATGATCGGCCCCTGGCTCGCCAAGACCCGCACGAAGCGCAACGCCGGCCAACTCCCCGAGTCGCAGGCCCACCTGCTGTCACAGATCCTTCAGGAGGACCCGATCGCGTCGTCGGCCGACACCACCGGGTGACCCGGCCGTCTACCTGCTGTCACCGGCCGCCGGGGGCGGTGGGCGCTCACACCTCGATGCGCAGCCAGGTGTTGCCGGCGCGCAGCCACAGGGCTCCGTCGCGGCCCTGTCCGCAGCGCAGGACGAGCCGACCGGGCACCCGCAGCCGCTGGCGGCCGGTGACAGTCCAGGTGGCGTCGTCGAGGCGGGCACGGGTGAGCTCCAGGAACGGCTTGTTGTGCTCGCGGCGGGTCAGGACGGCCCGGTTACCGCGCACGGCGAAGCCGTCCGGGGCGCGCACAGGGCTGCGGTAGCTGGTCACGGCGCCGGTGGAGGGGGTGATCCGGGTGAGGAAGGCGCCGCCCGTGCTGCTGCCGGAGTACCACACGAGCCACACCTGTTCGCCCTCGGTCGCCGCAGTGCAGCCCTCCAGAGGATGATCGGGCAGCCGCCCTGCAGGAGCCCAGAGGGGCTGGCCCTGCAGGTTCCAGCCCGCAAGTCCCGCCGCCGACTCGTCGTGATCGCCGTAGATGCCCTCATCGCCGTAGGCCGTCCAGATGCTCCCGCCGGCGTCGGTGACCAGGGCGGGGATGTCATCACCGACGCAGAACTCGGCCTCAGGGGCACCCGAGGGTGAGAACAGCACCGCATTGGGCTTCCAGGGATCCCCGGCCGCACTCCGGGACGTACGGCTGCTCACCAGCAAGAACCTGCGATTCGGCAGCAGGGCCAGATGGGAGGGCCACATCCGGATGTCCTTCACCGCGATGCGCTGTTCCACGTGGCCCCTGATGATGACCAGCTCAGCGGTGAACGGAAGGTCCGGCCTCAACCCGAGCCACCCTCTGGGGTAGCGGCTGCGGTGCAGGAAGCGCCGGTTGACCAGCAGGACCGCAAGCTCACCGCCGGGCCCTACGCTCCACCACAGGGCCAGGCGCCCGCGCAGGAAGTCGGCGGCGGGCAGCCGCCACATGTGGTGTATCGAGGCATCAGAACGTGCAGGCGCGAAGCGCAGGATCACCGGCAGCCGTCTCTGGGACTCCGGGAGCCGAGCCGCCCGAAGAGCGCCACCTTACCGGCCTTCCACACGGCACCCGGGAAAGGATCGAGCCCTTGGGTGGGCAGCCCGCGCTAGGGGCTGATTCCGTGCGGGCGGGCGCCGGGTGGGGGAGTGCTGGGCCGGCAGTGACGACCTGCGCACCAGCTCATGCATCCGGCGGATCTTCCTCAGCCATCAACACGTCCAGCCGCGCTCGCACCGCCCCCACAGCGGTGACGCCCAGGTCCGACGACCATCGGCCCTTCCCGGCCTTCTCGCAGCCCTCGTTGACACCGATGAGGATGGCGAGGGTGAGGTGGGCCCACTGCTCCTCGGTCAGGTAGCCAGGCTTGGTGACCGGCTCCGGCCCGGGGTGATGTGATGTGTGCGGCATGATCGTTCCTTTCGTGACAGACGGGTTCGCGCCCGGTCGCCACGGTCATCAGCCCCGTGAAGGGGCGGTCGCGGAACAGGCCGGCTGCGGGCGTAGCGGTACGCCGTGCTCCGGCGTCAGCGCATGGGCGGTGCGGACTTCGATGCACCGTCGTTCAGCAGGGTTCGGGAAAGCCGGGCAATTCCAGCGGCACAGGGACGGGCTCGGGACCGGTGACGGAGCGCTGCAGCACCAGCCGGAACCGTTCCCCGTCCGCGGGCCTCAGGGTAGCCTCGGCTCCGTTGCCGCGCCCCGCGTCGAGAGCGGTCAGTGCCGCGCGGCCGCTATCCGGCTCGACGGCTGCCTTTTGGTGGAAGACAATCACCGGACCGAGCTCCAGGCGCCGTCCGGCGATCTGCAGGGTGAACTCCTCGAACGGCAGCCACACCGCATGCGGTTCACCGCCGAGCCGGGCGCGGACGGCGGGGGTGTCGCGGCCGTTGAAAGTGACACGCACCTGGGGCAGGAGAGGGGAGATCACGCAGTGTCCGTCGAGGAGCAGGCGCGCGACGCGCAAGGCGATCCGTTCCTTTGTGGTGAACTCGTCGGGAACGGGGAAGTACTGCTCGCAGTGACGCTGCACCACGTCGAGGTCCTCAAGGAAGAGCTGCAGCCGCGCGGACTGCAGGCGCTCCGCTTCGGGTAAGGGCGGCATCTCGCCGCCTTCTACAGGGCCTTTGACGGTACGAATCTCGAAGGCACCGCCAGCCGCGATACGCCGGTGGATGCGCAGCACCCGCAGGGCCGCAGGCGGCTCCAGTCCCTCCAGCGAGAACGCGAGCGTCAGCGAGGCCGCGGCCCCGGAATCGTAGGGCGTCAGCAACTGCAGTGCGCTGCCCGCCAGTTCCATCCGCACGGACCGGCCGATGACGCCGCGTCCCAGATGCTTCAAGGTGCCGGGGTAGGAAGCGGTGACCCGATCGCCGTCCAGGAATACCAGGTCCGCGTCCACCTCTGCCGGAACGGTCGTCTCCGCCGGCCCCCACCGCACCTCGACGTCGTACCGCTCCCCGGCCAGGAACTGCGGCCCGGTCACCGTCATCTTCCCCACCGTCCCGCGCGGCAGCACCACCTTCTCGTCCAGACCGAACCCCAGGCTGCGCCGGACCGCCTCGGCCTGCTCCGGTTCCAGCGGGCCGATCCCGGTCAGCGTGAACACGATGGGAGATACCTCGTGGGCCCGCGAGTGCTTGCCGCGCAGCAGGTGCACCACAGCGCCGTCCCGCCGGGTGGAGTCCATGGTCCAGTGGTCGTCCAGCCCGTCGACCTGTTCGCCCAGCGCCGTCACTCGGGCGCTCACATCGTCCACGCCGCCCATGAGCAGCGCCCGCTCCTGCCCGTACACCCTCGCCGCCTCGAACAGCTGGTCGCGGGTGAACGACGCCTCCACGTCCGGATGTGCCGCCAGTAGATCGTCCAGCTTCGCCCGGTCCCACACCTCCACCTCGACGGCCAGCCCGTCGGCCAGCGACACCACGAACTCCCGCTCGGGTGTCGTCAGTACGCACGGCACCACCAGCACCCACTCCTGCGGCCCGCCGCGCATCGCCCGCGCGAACGACTGCCTGATCGACTTGCGCCGCCCCTTGTGCGCCGTGGTCGGGAAACCGCCCGGGTAGTACTTCAGCTGGAAGACGCGCACCCGGGAGTCGTGGGTGACCTTGATGTCGATGCCGTCGTCCCCGCCGCGCCCGTTGACCGCCTCCACGCGCGCGGTCGCGTCGTACACACGGTGCACCACCGCCTCGACGATCCGGTCGAACCCCGGCTGCCCGACGCGATCCCACTCAACCGCCACAACCGCCCCCTGCCGCGCATCACACCCTGGGAGAGTGATGATCCCACCCGGCACTGACAGCCACCGTCCAGCCGGCGCGGGGACGGTACCCGCCGCGTGAGCGGCTGCGTCGGCTCAAGTGCACGCTCCGGCTCCGGATGACCGGAGGCGGCCGCCCAGAATGCTTTCGGGCTCCGGCCCGAGCATCCGGCGGCGGGTGCAGCGGCACAACGAGAACTGTCGGCAGGCCGTGGGCCGGGGTGCGGGCCTGGTGCGGGGGCATGCTCCCCTTCAGCGTCGAGCAGGTTGCCCGAGAATCTCGCACCGCCCGCCTCGTGGCTGTAGACACAAGGTGGGCGTCTTGCCGGGCCGGTCCCCAACCCGCAGAACCGGCCCACAGAGGGAAGAACCCGGAGGGAGACGAGCGTTCGAGGTGTCCAGCACTTCAGAAACCAACGTCCGCATCGCGCCCTGTGCCCTGCGAGCCCTAAGCCGGATCACGGTCCGGCGAGGTACTTCCCGCGACGAGACGGTCCGCCAACTGCTGGCCGAGCACATGGCCTTCCAGGAACAGCAGCACCCCGAGGACCGGCTCACCCACATCTCGACCGTGCTGCGCTACCCGCGCCCGCCGCGCTGGCGCAGCGAGCCGCGCACGGACGTGCCCCTGCGGGTCAGGGCACCCGCTGACCTGCTGGAGCAGGCCCGCGCCCTTTCTTTGCGGCTGCCGGGACAGCACCCGCGCGCCCACCGCGACTACCGGGGCCGCATGCTCACCGACGCGGTGACGACCGCCATCGCACGGGCCGAGCCCTTCGACGACGACTTCCTCACCGGCCTGCTGCCCTTGCTGCGCCACAGCGCCGCGCTCGGCCTGTGGCGGCTGACGACGGTGAAGACCAGCACGGGACCGGAAAGGCATGGCTGATTGAAGCGCAGGCCGTACGAGCGGATCACTGGCTGTCCGACGCCCCTGTGGATCCGGGGGACCAGTACCTGCTGAGAGTCGCGGACCGCCTGGAGCAGGACGAGGCGTGGCATTCCTCGGAGCGCTTCAAGGCGGCAACTGCCCTGGCCCGCCGTCATCTCAGCGGCCCTGAAGCCAAAGCCTGGGAGCAGGTGCTGTACGAGCAGGACACGGCCTTGGACGAGGAGTACCAGGACCTCCTCCAGGCCGACGACTCGGACTACAGCCGCAGGCGGCGGGAAGACGGGAGCACCAGCTACGACTGGACGGGCCGGGGCGGCACGGCGGTCTGGCGCGCCCAACGCCACGTGGACGTCGAGTACTGCGAGCAGTGGCTGGTCGAGCGCACGAAGAACGATCCCGCTGCCGGAGTGATGGAAGAACCAGGCTCGCCCGGCTGGCTGCTGCGCACCCCCGCCGCCTGGCTCGCTCACGCCCCCGCCCGCGCCGCCCCCGGGCAAGGGCCCGAACCGTACGCCACATGGGCCGCAGAGGGTCGGCTGCTGGCCTTCCCTCACCGCAGCCGACAAGCTTTCTGGCCGCTCCTGCGCCGACCGGGCACCCTCGGCTGGGAACCGGTACCGGGCTTCGCCCCCCTGGCCGCCGCGGCCGCCGGGCTGCACCCCGACAAGGTCATCGGCTTCATCGAGGCCGTCCTCATTGACTGGAACCACACCTTCACCGAAGAGCCCTACCTGCACATCGCACTGGACCTCCCTGCCGACAGGGCACGCCAGTTCGGCTTCATCACCGCCGAGGAACAGCACCGGATCATGGCCGATGCCCGCACCGCGACCCTCAGCAGCATGGACGCCTTCATTGACCGGGCCGCGGACAAGGGGGCCGACGAGACCTACCTGCAGAAGCTGAAGGAGGCCCGCCGCGATGCCGCAAGCACATGATCAAGCACCAAAGATCGGGCTTCGGCGTGGTCCGGGCCAGCTGGAAATGGCCCGGGCAGTCGGTGGCCGCCGAGCTCACAGCCGGCTTCCCGCCCGAGCTCCTCCAGTGGCTGGCCACCGCCGCACACAAACGAAGCACCCTGCTCCTGGAGCAGGCGATGCAGGAGGCCTGGCAACGCGCCTTCGACCGCTACGGATTCCGCATGTGACACCCACCGATACACACGGCTCTCCCCTCCCGTGTGAAGTGGATTCATGCCCGACCGCACCAACCGGGCCGACATCCGCGCACCCCACCGGTGCGTCCATCCACAAGGGGGAGACCTCGCAATGCACAGCGCACGACCAATGATCTCGTTCCTGGCCGCAGGCGTCACCGGCCTGGTGCTGGCGCTGACCGGCGCCCCCTGGTGGCTGGCCGCCACCGCCTTCGGCTGCCTCGCGCTCGGCCTGGGAGAGTGGTGGCCCTCCAGTCCGTCTTCCCCCAGGAGTCCGCTCACCGGCTCGCCTGGTGGCGCGATCGCCGCCGGTAGCGTCAGGGCGTGCAACTCTGCGACGGAGGCCGGGGGTGAGACCGTAACCCGGGCCGGGGGTGTAGCACTCCATGGCACTGGGCGCGCCCCCGCCGAGCTGGCACTACCTTCGGTGCCGGCCCGACGCACGGCCAAGACGACGGCGGCGACTCCCGCGGGTCCAGCACATGGACAGGACCAGACAGCGGCCCGGCACCACCCCGGACGCCGACCGCCCGCACGGCGGTCGGCTGGTGCCTGGGACGGGAAGCTTCCAGGGGGTGACGTGCGCGCCGTCGAGCCGCCGGTGCACCATCGACAGCGTGGTCAGCAGCTCCAGCAACTCCTCGTTTGTGACCGTGCGGTGAAGCCGCGGCTCGTGCGCGGCCGGGTTGCGGTACATGCTGAACAGGCCCTTGACGAGGTTCGCCAGCCCTTTCTGCTCGTCCAGCTCGGGCCCGCTGCCGTTCGCGTTGACGGCCACCCGGGCGATCCCCTGGCCGGGCATGAGCACCGTGTCGACCAGCCGCGCCCCGTCCAAGACCTGGCCGGTGAGCTGCCGCAGCCGGTCGGCCACCGACTTGATCGCTTCTAGACTGGCGTGGAAGGGGTTCTTGGCCAGGATCTCCAGGGTGCAGTAGCGCAGCACCTCCGGATGCGTGGAGCGCCGGCGCAGCTCGGCCCGCAGCGAACTGGCGTGCCGGGCAGCCTGGCCGCCGCCGGCCCCCGGGCAAGGCGCCCCTCGTCGTTCACCCGCAGCCCGACATGGACGAGGACCTCGTTGAGGTCGTCCTGCCGATGCGAGAACGCGTGCGGCTGTTGCGCGTAGCGCACCGGGGCCATCGCTGCGGTGATGAACGCGATCACACAGTTCGACGCCTGCTGGCGCTCCTGCTGCGCCAGCAGTGCCCCGGCCAGCCGGTCCCGCTTGTTCGCGCCCTCCACGTCCGGGACCTTCACGGCCGCCAGAAGCTGTCCGATCTCCCGACCGGTCAGCCCCTGCGCGGTGTCGCCGAGCACTCGCCACCGCAGTGACGACCGCTGCAGGCCAGGCCTCGTGTCTGCGCGCTGCCATGCCCTCTCAACTTCCCCTCGGTGTATGGCCAACTGGTCAGGATGACACGAGTGTGGGAAGCCGGCTCCCTCATTTTCGCATCTACGAAAGCCCGTGACCTCGGCCCGTTCGTCCGGGGGCTGCGGCCCCGTTCATGCGACGGCGCCGCTCTGCACGCGTGTCGGGGGAGCGGTCAGCCGAGTGGGAACCAATACTCCAGCGGCGAGATGAGTCCGTGCTGGTGGAGGTAGTAGGCAAGCTCGTGGCTCACTGGTACTTCGAGCGTGGCCGCGGCCACGGCGAACCACCAGGCGAGGTTCCACTCGCGGAGCCTGCGGGTGAGGCGTTGTTCGGGGACGGACGGGGGGTAGGGCGGAAGAGGCGGCAGGGCCGGCGTCGCTCCGTCCGGCAACGAGTCGGCGGACAGGGTAAGTACGACGGTCGAGCCGGCGGGGACGGCCTCGGCCGGTACGACGGCGATCACTACGGGCGGTACGGGTGCCGCGGACGCCGGGTGAGCGGCCGGGACGGCCTTGGGGACGGGGGGCACGGGTACGTCGGGCATGGCGGTCTCCTGCGGGGTCGGCCGGCAGCGGACTGCCGCCGGCGGAAGGCCAAGGAGGCCGTTTACAAGGGGTTTCTATCGATCTGGGCACCGTCACGTGCGGGGACGACTACGCTGGTCAGCCACGGGTTCGACGGCTTTTCCGACGATGGCGAACCTTGCAAAGCCGTACGGGGGCGAAAGGCCGGCGATGGGGCACGCGGAGCGGTTACGGGCGGAGCTGAACGCGCTTTACAAGGCGGCGGACTCGCCGACGTTGGCCACCATGGCGGGCGTGGGCGCGAAGCAGCTGCCGCCCGTCAAGATCTCCCTCTCGTCGGTCTCCGGGTGGCTGAAGGGCCCGGCCGTACCGAGTACGGGGGAGGCCACCCGCTACTTCCTAGCGCTCGTGCACTACCTCCAGAGCAAGGCGCAGAAGGCCGGATCGGATCACACCCCACGGCCCCCGCAGTACTGGGAGACGCTCCTGGTCCAGGCGCGCAAGGAGCGCGACGCCGCGCGCGGCGGGCGCCCTCCGAAGGATCCGGCCGATCATGTGCCGGTACCTGCCCCGATGACGCTGCCGCTGGCCCCGGCGGGGTTCACCGGCCGCACGGACGAAATCGACCAGGTGTTGTGGTGGTTGCAGCCCCTGGACGGCGCCGGTGAGCCGAGCGAGGAGGCTGCGACCGTCGTGGTGTCGGCCGTCTCAGGCATGGGAGGCGTCGGCAAGACGGCGCTGGCTCTGCACGCCACCCAGGCCCGGGACCGGGGCTGGTTCCCGGGCGGGACCCTTTTCGCGGACCTGCGCGGGTACGGCGACGAACCGGTGGGTGCCGCCGAGACGGCCGACCGGATGCTGCGCGCCCTGGGTGTGAAGGGCAGAGACATGCCGCCCACGCCCGACGGGAAGACCGACGCCTGGCGGCAGAAGCTGGCGGAGCTCGCGGCACAGGGCCAGCCACTGCTGGTGGTCCTGGACAACGTGCGCGATCCCGCGCAGGCCAGCGCTCTGCTGCCGGGCACGCCCCACCGGGCCCTGCTCACCTCACGGCATCGGCTCTCGGCGATGCCCGTGCGCCGGATCGAACTCAATCCGTTGAGCGCCGCGGACGCCGCGGCGCTGCTGGACCGGGCCTTGCGTGCCGGCGGCACGCAGGACGACCGCGTCACCACCCAGCCCGAAGCGGCACTGGAAATCGTGCAATTGTGCGGCTTTCTTCCGCTAGCCCTGCGGATCATCGGCGCGCTGCTGCGGGACGAGCGCGGCCGGCCGTTGGCGGCCCAGGCCAGAGAACTGGCGGACGAACGGATGCGGTTGGACGTACTGGAGTACGAGGGCAAAGAGGCGGACTGGCGGCCGCTGGCCGTGCGAGCCTCCTTCGAGCTGTCGTACCGGCACCTCGCACAGGATGCGCGGCGCGTGTTCCGGCTGCTGGGCGCGGCCCCAGGAGCGGACGTGTCCACCACTTCGGCGGCCAAGCTGTTCGACCGGGGCCTGGCACAGGCCCGGCGACTCCTGGCCGGGCTGGCCCGGGCCCACTTGGTCGTGAAGACGGCCGAGAGCGGGGCCGAGCTGACGTTCGCCGTCTGCGGGCTGCTGCAAGAGCGGCGGCACCTGGAGGACTGGATCACGCTGAGCCGGAGTTCTGTGGCGATTAGCCATGAACGCGATGATTTGCCCGTCGAGGCCAAGGCGTTGGGGAACCTGGGTGCCGCCCTGAGTGAGATGGGCCGGATCGAGGAGGTGATCGACGTCACCGAGCGGACGGCGGAGATCCACCACCAACTCGGGGATCTTGCGGGCGAAGGATTAGCGCGGCTCAACCTCGGCGGTGCACTGGCCGAGGCTGGCCGTTGCGGCGAGGCGGTGGAGGCCGGGCAGGCGGCCCTTCAGATCCACCGCACCCTGAAGGACCGCCATATGGAGGCCAGGGTGTTGAGCAACCTCGGGATCGCCTGGGCGGGGCTCGGCCGGTTCGACGAGGCGATCGACGCCGACAAGAAGGCGGCGGCAGCCCACCGGGAGACCGACTACCCGCGGGGCGAGGGGATGGCGCTCACCAACTTGGGGAGCGCTCTCGCCAGCACCGGCCGTTTCGCAGAGGCACTCGAAGCGCACACGCAGGCACTCGCCATCCACCGCGCTACGGGCGACCGGCATTTGGAGGGCAAGGCCGGCAACGCCCTCGGGTGCGCCTTGGTAGGCAGCGAGCGGCCCGAGGAGGCGGTCGACGCGCACACGGAAGCGGCGGCGATCTTCCGGGAGACCGGTGAGCTCGCCCTTCGGGCGATGGCGATGGACGACCTCGGGGTCGCACTCCAGGCGACGGGCCGGTCGCAGGAGGCGGCGGACGCGCACGCACAGGCGGCGGCGATCTTCCGGGAGGCCGGCGACCGGCATGCCGAGGCACGGACCTTGTGCAACCAAGGGTTCGTACTGCAGGAGGCGGGCAGATCGGCGCAAGCGGACATCGCGTACCAGAGGGCGGCCGACCTCTTCCGGGATAGGAGACCTCGAAGGGCAAGCCCACGCCCTGGAAGGCAAACGAAGCGCCGAGCCGTCGCGCTCTCTTCCGATGCAGCGGCCCCAAGGTGGCTGGCTGCGGGCGCTGTTCAACCGCAGGAGCCAGTGAGCGTCCGGCCGCCCCGGGCCGATGCCAAGGCCGCCGTCAGCCGACATCTCCGGCGGAGGCTGGGACGGCAGGGGCATGCGTGAACTCATGCGGGCAGTTACCGGGTCGACGGCGGCGGGAGCTCATCCCACCACCTCCCACTGACATCGCCGTGCTGCTCCGGCATAACCCCGTCGTAAAGAGGGAGCGCTATCGCGCAGGTGTGCGACTCGATATGGGCCTCTCCGTACACGTTGAAGCGGTCCGGGGCAGCTGTGACGGCCAAGTGATCGGCTCCCAGGGCATGAGCGGGCCGCAGGACACAACTCGCGCGTCGTGTCGCGCCGAGGTGACATGCCTGTCAAGCAGGGACGACACGGATACTGCCCACCGGCGCTCCGGGCGACCGGCATCTTCTGCCCAGCAACTCGCCGACCAGGCTCAGGGCGAGGACGAACTGAAGAGGCCCTCCTGCCTGGCCGAACCGCTTCGGATAGCCGTTGTTACGCACGGATGAGGAGCGCGCCGTCCTACCCGGGCGCGGAGACCGGCCGGGCCGCTCGTCCCGCAATGCAGACGGTGAGGATGCGGTGGGCGGCAGAGCACAGCGGTTCGTCCGGACAGCAGGGTAGGCCTCGTTGCCCGGTACGCCGCCTCGTGGACGGCCGGGTACCTGCGGCGGCCGTTCACTGACCGTTTGAGGCGGGTGCGCTCGTGCGTAGTGCCTGGCGTATGCGGGGGTCGGCGGTGCGGTCGTCGGCGATGTGGCTGAAGTGCTGGGCGGATTCCGGGTGCTCGCGCAGGACGGCGGCCACGACGGATGCGGCGTCGCTCTTCAGAGTCCGCAGCCATGGAATGATCTTGTCATGGGCGCTCCACTGGTCCCAGGCGCCGTCCCAGGTGCACATGGTGTGGGCGGCTTCCTCCAGCAGATCCCAGTCGCGGTGGCTCGCGGCGTGTGCGCAGAGGCCCTGGAGCCAGATCACGACCGCTGCGGCGTCGCCGAACTGCACCATGTGCGTGTCGTCTCCGTCGACGTGCTCGGCCAAGGCGCGCAGGAGGTCGTGGGCTTGCACGGTGTCGCGCGCCAGGGCCGGTGCGGCCTGGCGAATGTCGAGGCGGGCGAGCACGCCGACGTGGAGTTCATAGTCCTCGCGATGGCCGCCCACCAGGGTCAGCAGTGCGTCCGCGGCGGCCGGGTCGCCGTTGCCGGCGGCTTCGAACAGCGTCTGGGCAGTTTCGAAGGGGGCTTCGGGGACGGCCGCATGCTCGCGGTCGACCAGGGCAAGCAGCTCACTGACGCTCTGAGGACGGCGCTGCGGATCCTGGTGGGTGGTGGCGCGGACGACGGCGCGCCACGGGCCGGGAGGGGGCGTCAGCGGCAGGTTGGTCTGCGGCAGCTTGCCGGTGAGGGCCCAGGCGATGACTCTGCCGATGCCGTAGACGTCGCTGGACGCCGTGGCCTCATGAGGTGCCACGGACAGTTCCGGGGCGGCGAAGCCCTCAGTGCCGATGGAGAAGCCGGTGCGGCCCACCTTGGTGGTCTGGCCGCGCGGCCGGCGGACGATGCCCCAGTCGGCGAGGGCCCATCGGCCCTCGAAGTAGAGGATGTTCGACGGTTTGATGTCGCGGTGCAGCCAGCCGTCCTTGTGCACGATGGCCAGCACCGATGCCAGAGCGTCGACCAGGGCACGCAGCTCGCCCGGTTCGCGCAGTAGCTCCTGGCGCTGGGCGGCGGTCGCCTCCGCCCAGGGCATCACGAACCAGGTGTGGTCGGCGCCGAAGTCGAGGATCGGCACGGCGTGGGGATGACCGTCCAGCAGCTGACCGGCCTCGATCTCCCGTCGCATGCGGGCTACTTGCCGTTCGGACGGGTACTTGTTGTGCAGCTTCTTCAACGCGACCTTCGTGCCGAGCACCTTGTGGGTCGCCTCGAACACGTCGGCCTGCCACCCGTCCGGGACCGGTTTGCGCGGGCAGGAGTAGTCCTTGCGCTCGCCGCGAGCGGCGTCGCGGACCGCGGCGTAGGCGTCATGGCCGGACAGTGCGGACGGTGCGGACGTCGTGGCGGCCGGGGGAGCGGGTGGTGCGGTGCGCCGTTGGGCCGGTATCCGCCGGGCCCCGTACACCGGGCGGCCGCTGACGGTGCGGGCTTCGGCGAGCTCGTAACCGTCGGGGGCCAGCAGGCCGTTGATCAGCGCGAGTAGCCGCTCGGTCTCGCCGGTGTCCGTCCGCACGGCGGGGTGGATCATTTCTGCCAGGAAGCGGAGAAGGACCTCGTCGGTGCCGTCGGCGAGAGCGAAGCGCTCGTCACCGAAGACCCAGTCGTCCTCCCAGTCCCCGGGGTTGTTGTAGCAGTGCTGGACGATGTCGCCCTCGGCCGTGGTGAAGCGCGGGTCGCTACTTTCCAGCCGGTCCAGGTCGTACAGCCTGCGCAGGAAGGCGACTTCGTCCAAGCTGCCCGACCAGCTCACCCCGCTGCTGCGCAGCGCGTCGAACAGCTGGCGCCGGGTGACGTCGGTGACGGCCGCCGGCGCTGCCGCAGGCAGGGCGCTGCCCCGGAAGCGGCCGGCGATGCTGTCGGCGGAGACGGTCCGGAGCAGGGACGTGCGCATCACGCTTTCGGTGCGGGAGCGGGAGAAGAGATCCGGATCGAAGGAGACGTCGTTGAGGGCCTGCAGCACGGCGCGCTGCAGATCGCCGCCCAGCTCGCGCAGCTGTTCGTAGTAGGTGTCCCTCAGCCCCAGGGAGAAGAAGTCCCCTTCCAGGATCTCGAAGCCGTCCGGCAGCGGCGTCCTGGCCGGCGCTGCCATGCCGAACCGGCCGACCTTGACCCCGCCGATCTCCCTGACCTCGCCGTCCGGATCGACACACAACAACTGGAAAGTCGTCTTGAAGCTGTAGTCATCCCAGTTGTCCTGGACCAGGAAGGCCTGCCCCGGCAAGGGGGAGACGGGCTGCCCGCGGACAGGCAGGACGGTGAACTGCACGGTTCCTCCGGAAGACACCCCCGACTGCGGCCGGGAACGTCAGACAGACAACGCAGCCGCCCCCTGCGGGCGGTGCTACTCCCGGCAAAAGTGCCGGGTCTTGCTGGTGTCAGGCGGCGGTGGCTCGGCCGAAACACTCGACGGCCGGGCCGACCTCCGGCAGCGGTCACAAAGGCGTGCGATCACCCCCAGCGGCCCGCTCGCGCTGTTCCGGCGGATGCACGTCATCGCGCTGCCGCCGCCGGAGCCTGCGCAGCTCAGCCCGGCGCTCACGCCGTTTGCCCCGGTGTTCGAGGTAGCGGAGGAAGGCAAGGAGCAGGTTCAGCTTGTGCTCGGACTCATCAGGTACCACGATCTTGGCCAGGCCGAGAACGAGCGAGACCGCGAGCGTGGCGAGCACGGTCCACATCACCGCCTCCCAGGGGGCGTTGGCCATCGTCAGCGCCGCGACGACCGCGCTGCCGCTGACCACACTCACAGCCGCCGGCCGCGCCCCGCCGAAGCGGGACTGCGGGGAGACAGGCGCGCTCACCGGCCCCGCTCCTTCCCGAGCAGCGCCTGAAAGCAGCGCTCCTGGTGGACCGTGCCCCGGCGGTGTCCCGCCACTGGCCCGGCCGAATCCACCGATCCCGACGACCGCACGGCGCCGCGGCCGGCCGCGTGGCCGCCGGCCACCGCATCCACCCGGCGCAGGAAGTCGGCGTTCACTGTCCGACCTCCTGGTCCTCGTCGAGGAGGAAGGCGGCCCGGGACGGCCCGAAGCGCAGGAGAATCTCTTCGGCCTGCCGCAGCTGCTCGCGCAGCTCGTCGAGGGTGTCGGCGTGGCCGAAGACCTCCGGCCCGCGGCTCTTGTGCAGGCGGGCGAGCGAGCGCGCGGCACCGAGCGCGGAGGCGACACTCACCGCGAGAAGCCGGCGCTGGCGCATGTCCTCCGCCTCGGCCTCCAGCGGCTCGCGGCCGTTCTCGGCGATGGAGGCCATCGCCCTGACCGGGTCGGAGGCGTAGACGAGGTCCCACTCGTAGTCGATGATGACCTGCTCGCCGGCCTTGTCGAGCAGGGGCTCGCCGTCGCGGACGAGCTGCCCGTCGACCTCGCGGTGGTGGGTGTGGAACTGCTTGGGCAGGACAGCCGGGTCAGCGGCGACGTGGGCGCGGGCGATGGAGTGCAGCATCCGCAGCCCTCCGGCGGTCTTCGACAGCACGTCGAGCAGGCTCACCGGCGTCGTCCGGAACGGCGCACTGCCGCTGCCGCGGACGGTGCCCTCCTTCGAGCCGCGGTCCCGGGTGATGTAGCCATCGAGGATCGCAGCGGTCCCGCCGAGCACGGTCAGCTCCGCCACCGCGCCGGCCTCGCCGGCCAGAGCGCGGTTGAGGATGTCGTCGAGGACCTCGGACACCTCACTGCCCTCGGTCAGCTTCCACGGCTGCTTCCACACCCGGTCGGTGATCGTGCCGCCGTTGCCGAAGGCCCGCAGCGACTGCTCGATGCTCCTGTGGCCGCGGTAGGCCGACAGCACCGTGGGCGCCAGCCGCTCGCTGATGCGCTGCCGGTCGCCCCTGGTCATCCCGAATTCCTGCTTGACCAGCCGGTTCATGGAGTGTGCGCCCGGCGCGGACAGCAGCACCTGCTGATGGAGCGCAGCCGCCCACAGCCGGTGCGCGGGGACGCCCAGAAGGTCGTGCATCTCCTGCGCGTCGACGGTGCCCGACAGCACGCGGTAAGTCTCCGGGGTGATCAGACCCTCGCGCAGAGCGTGCCGGTAGACCCGCTGCATGCCCTGCGTGTACTGCGCTCCCCGGGTCCAGGGGGTGACATGGACGTGCAGGCTGGCCAGCAGGTCGTCGCGGGCCGCCCCCAGGTCCGCCAGCGGCCCGCCGTCGTCGGCGCGCGCGCCGACAACGACGACGGCGGGGAACGTGAGCGTGTGGCCCTCCCGCCGCGTCGCCTCCGTCATCGTGTGCACGGCCAGGTTCTTGCGGGTGCGCGCCGTCAGCTCGACCGTCCGCCGACGGGCCAGCCCCTGCTCCGCCCGGCTGCGTGCCCCCGGGTAGTCCAGCGAACCGATGACGGAGGCGACGCAGGCCGAAATCGCGGCGTTGATGTCGCCGCCGGTCCGCGCCAGCCACATGCTCATCAGCCGGCTGTTGCCGTCGCCCGTGACCAGGAAGGTGTCCTCGCTGCCGTCGTCGTACACCACGCGCATCACGAACAGCGTCAGCGGCTCCTTCACCCCCTGCTGGAGCACGCTCTGGGTGTAGTCGTTCTCGCCCTTCTGGGCGTGAAACGTGTGGGACATGCTCTCCGCGACCGCGTGGGCCAGCGCCTTGCGGTCCCGCAGGTGGACGACGAAGACCGCGACCGGCTCCTCGCTCGTCGGATCGGTGAGCGTCTCGTACGTGGTGGCCAGGAACGTGGAGGGGACCGTGTCCATAGCCGTGTGCAGCTGGTTTGCCCACCTCTGGTTGATGATGTCCGGCAGGACGTCCAGGTCGAGGTAGCGCGAGTGCGGCGCGGTGGCATGCAGCGTGCCGCCGACGACGGGCTTGGCCGTCAGCAGGCTGACCGGCTCAGCGGCCACAAGCGCCTGCAGCTGCACCGGGTGCACCGCACCCGAGGTGACGACGTTCGCCGCCTCCTCATCCAGCGAGACGTCCGGGTTCGTGAGCAGCACCTTGCGTACCCGGCGGAGCCTGGTCACCGGCTGCGGCTCCGCAACCGCTACGGGCCGGCGCAGCAGAGGCGGCAGCCCATCGTCGTGATCGAGCCCGTCCAGGCCCGCGAAACTGTCCAGCGAAGTCATGATCCTGCTCTTCCTGGTGTCGTACGCGCAGCAGGAGGGCATGAGCCTCTGCTTCCACTGCGCGCCGTCCCCGGAAGGCGGCGTGCACCGTCACGCCCCATCAACGGCTCCCACGCCGCGATAAGCCCGTGCCGACCGGCGTTCCACGACAGTTGGGGCGAGCTGCTGGTCAGATCGGTCCGCATACGACCGAGCATTCCCCACGCGGCGAATGCTCGGTCCGCGAGAACCGAACGCTCACCACCGCGGGGGCCAGCCACTCTCATGCCAGGGTCGAGCCCTGAAACATGTCCAACATCGTCTAGCCAGAAGCGGGTGCGCCGCTGGCAACTCATGCCAGCGGCCCACGAGTCTACGCCCAACTCCCCATAGCCCAGGGCGAAGAGGGAAAATACGGCCTAGGAAACGAACTACGCTGATCGACGGACGCGAGATGCCCCTCTTGATCGCAGGCCGCCGCTGCGACCGCGCTCGCGGCGCAGGAGCGTGTTCTCCTCGGCGCTCGCGCCGCCGTGGACGCGAGGCGCCCCGGCTACGCCTGGGCGTGAATGGACGCGCGGTGAGGGGGTGTCCCATCCTCTCGTCACTGTCCGCGAAAAGAATCTTGGTTCGCCTGTTCACGCGGGCGGCTTCTGGAGCCTCTCCACCATGTACGGCCGATCCGTACGACGAGAGGACGGGGTGCCAGTGAACCCCGTTGCTCCACCGGAGTTGCCACATCCACATGCGCCGTCGGGAACGGCGCGCGTCAGAAGCCCAGGACACCAAAAGGTCAGCCAACGCTCCACGCACGCGATTGACGGCCGACCAGGGCCAACCCCCATCGCACCGGAAGCCGTGTCCCGTACCAGGGTGACCGCCTCCTTCGGCGGATACAGTGCCACGCGAACGCCTCGTTGGAGTGCTCCAGACACGGCAGCCGCACCAGCGTCTGCAACAGCGCCGCCGCCTTGAGGAACAAGGACCCGTAGACGTCGCGCTCCATGGCCCGGGCATTGACCCGTGGCGGTAGCCGCATACAGCGGACCGTAGTCGTCCACCTGCGGATCACCGGGCACCGGGCAAGCAGGAAGGTCAACGGGGGAGACCTAAGATTCGAATCTTCCATATTTCTAGGAGCAAGGAAGCACCCCGCTCGACCAATGTGTCAGATCACCCACCTGATGAGGCATCGACAAGAAGCCGATAGGCCACAGACCCCCGCCCCTTCAGCCAGCCAGAGCCGGCCACGGAGTGGACGGCATCTTCACTCACCTTGACCACAGTCAAGTTGCAGAGAAAAACCCGGCTAGGCACGATCGCGGAGCGATCGGGACCACCACACCCTGATCCGCGGAGCGGATCAACCGGTCCCGGAGGGACCGGTCGTCTCCGCGGAGCGGAGACGACGCAACGCCGCGTAGCGGGGGGGGCTTTTTCAAAAAGTTACCAGCCGGCCACGTAGGGGGGGTTGTTAG
>NZ_JBHZEJ010000083.1:0-35797 GCF_042756365.1 Streptomyces sp. NPDC059092 | reverse complement strand
GGCGGGGCCCGGCCCCGCCCGCGGGACCGGACCGGCCGCGGGCGCCAGGCCGCTGTGGGCCACCGTCCTGGTCACCCTCGCCGCACTGGTCAAGGCGCCCGCCGCGCTCGGGTTGCTCGCCGTCGCCGCACTGTGGTCCGGCCATCTGACCGGCCGGGCCCGGCTCGTCAGGGCGACGGCGCTGACCGGCGCCGTCGCCCTGACCACCACCGTCCTGGTGACGGCCGTGACCGGCACGGGATACGGCTGGCTCGCCACCCTCGCCACCCCCGTGTCGCCGGACAACTGGTCCCTGACCAGCGGACTCGGCCGGCTCACGGGCGCGCTGCTGGACGCGGCGGGCACCGGTCTCGGCGACCTGGCCGTACCGGCGTGGCGCTGGTGCGGACTGGCGGCCACCGCCGTGTCCTTCGCGCTGCTGTGGCTGCGCCGTACCGGCCTCGGACCGGTGTACGCGCTGGCGCTGAGCCTCCTCGCGCTCTTCGCGCTCGGCCCGGCGTTCCGACCCTGGTACGCGCTGTGGGGACTGTTCCTCATCGCCGCCGCCGCGCCCGACGGCCGGATCCGCCGCTGGGCCGCGGCCGGCAGCGGCGTCCTGGCCCTGGCGCTGCTGCCCAGCGGCGTTCCGCCGGACGCGATGCGGATGACGCTCGCGGTGGGCGGCGGGGCGCTCGGACTGCTCGCCCTGTGGTGGATGTTCGAGATGTCGGACCCGGCGACACTGCCCTCCCGCGCTCGGACCGCTTCATGAGCGGGAGAGCGGCGCACCGGGCCGTGGCGACCCCCGCCCGCCGGGTGCTCACCGCCGGCTGCCTGGTCGTGGCCACCGCCGTCTTCCTCGCGACGGTCCCGCTGCACCGGGACTTCTTCGACGTGGCCGTCTACTACGGCGCGGTCGGCGACTGGGTCCACGGCGGCCGGATCTACGACTACCTCAAACCCGGCACCCACTACGGCTTCACCTACCCGCCCTTCGCCGCGGTCGCGATGGCGCCGATGGCGCTGGTCTCCTGGCCCGTGGCGGTCGCGATCAGTGTCGCGCTGAGCGCCGTGGCCTCGGCGCTGCTGCTGCACTGGCTGGCCGCCCCGGTCGTCCGGCGCGCGCTCGCCGCCCGTACGGACGCCGCCGGCGGGGAGGGTACGGAGGCGGCCGGCCGCGTGTGGTTCGTGCTCACCGTCGTCGGCTGCCTCTTCGCGCTCCTCGAACCCGTCCGGGACACCTTCAGCTTCGGCCAGGTCAACCTCGTGCTCGTGGCGCTCGTCTTCGCCGACGCGCGGCTGCTCGCCACCGGGCGCGGCCGGTACGCGGGCGTCGGCATCGGACTGGCGACCGCCGTCAAGCTCACACCCGGACTCTTCATCGGCTATCTGCTGATCACGGGCCGCCGGCGTCAGGCCGCGCTCGCGACGGCCACGGCGGGCGGTGCCACCCTCCTCGCCGCCCTCGTGGACCCGGCCGCGTCCCGGGCCTTCTGGACCGGAGCCCTGTGGGACACGGACCGCGTCGGCGCGCTCGCCTACGTCTCCAACCAGTCGCTCCAGGGCGTCCTGGCCCGCCTCCAGCCCGACCATCCGAGCCGCGCGCTCTGGGCGGTGTGCGTCCTCGCGGTGCTCGTCGTCTGGGCGTACCGGGCCCGCGCGGCCGTGCGCGCGGGTGACGACCGCGCCGGATTCGCCCTCACCGGCCTCGCCGCCTGCCTGGTCTCCCCGGTGACCTGGGTGCACCATCTCGTCTGGCTGATCCCGGCGCTGATCGTCCTGGCGGACGCGGCGTCGGCAGGACCGGACGGCGGGCGCCGCGCCCGGCCGGCGGTGTGCGCCGGCCTGTACGTGGTGCTGTGCAGCAGCGTGGTCTGGCTGTGGCGGTGGGACTCGACCGGCCCCGGCGCCTTCCTCGGCGCCAACGCCTATGTCTGGATCACGCTCGGGCTGCTGCTCGTACCACCGCGTCCCCGGCGCGGACGGGCGGCCGTCACGGACGGGGCGGTCGGGGCGGTCGGGGTGGTCGGGGTGGCCGCCACTCGATCAGCAGCAGCGTGGCGTCGTCGCGGAGCTGATTGTTCTGGCGGTCCAGGATCGTGTGGATGATCCGGCGCAGCGCCTCCGGCGCCAGTTCCCCGGCGGCGGCGCCGCGGATGATGGAGTCGGTGAACCGGCCGAGACCGAACTCGTCGCCGCCCTCGATACGTGACTCCGTCACCCCGTCCGTGTAGAGCAGGACCCGGTCGCCCGGTTCGAGCACGATCTCGTGCGACGCGCGGGGGGTCGTGGCCAACTGGGAGGGCAGCCCCATCGGCGGTTGCGCGGGCCGCTCCAGCGCCTTGTCCAGGACACGGCGGCCACGGATCAGGAGCGGCGGGGGGTGCCCGCAGTTGCACCAGCGGAAGACGCCCTCCGCCAGATCGAGCTGGGTGACGATGCCGGTGCAGTACTGGTCGGGCAGCCACCGCCCGAGCGCCTGGTCGATGGTGCTCACCAGCTCCGTCAGCTCGGCGCCCGCGCGGCGGGCGTTGCGGCAGCCCGCCATCGCCACGGTGGTGGTCAGCCCCGAGGCCAGATTGTGGCCCATGGCGTCGAAGATCGCGGCATGCAGGGTGGACGGGGTCAGCGCGTGATCGAACGCGTCACCCCCGATGTGGTACGCGGGCTCCAGCACCGCCGTGGAGACGGCGCGGTCACAGCCGATGGTGCGTGGCGGCAGCAGGCCGCGCAGCATCTCCGCGGGCAGGTCCATGGCCTCGGTCCTGGCGTGGCGCGCGTAACTGTCGCTGTACGCGCGCTTCGAGGTGATCGCCATGGCGAGTATGGAGGCGAGCATGCGGCAGCGCCGCAGCCGGGCGGTGTCGAGGGCGTCCGTACTGATTCCGAGGAGGCCGAGCCGCTCCGCCCCGTCGACCAGCGGCAGCCAGGCGGTGAGCCCGCCCCCCGGGCGCTCCTCGACGCGCAGATCGAGCCAGCGGTAGGCGGAGCCCGCGACGGAGGTGTCGACCTGGATGGTGGGCGGGCCGCTGGTGAGGGGTACGAGGTGGCGCTGCTGGATGTCGACGAGATAGACGACGATCCGCTCCAGGCCGATCGCGGTCGCGCACCGGTTCACCAGGTCGGGCAGTTCCATCGGGGCGGCGGTGTGGGCCCGCGCGAGGAGTTGTTCGAGCAGCCGCTCACCGGGGCCGGGCGGGCCGGGCCCGGCGAGGGGTTCCTGCCCGGACGCCGCCGCGGGGCCGGTCCCGGGGGGTTCACCCGCCATCAGCGACCACCTCCTCCCCCTTGAGTCTCACACCCCAGCCGTGGTTGTGCCCGCCCTGACCGGGCACACGGGCGGGCGGGCGCCCCACGGTCCTCGGGGCGGAGCCATGCCGTATTTCCCCGGACTTCCGGGTATATGTGCGATGGGTGCGTTTGTGGCGGGTATCCGCACGATGCGAAGGGACAGGTGGAGCACATGTCCGATCACTCCCAGATCTCCGGGGCGACACCCCCGCGACCCCGGGGCGCGAGCGCTCCACGGGCCGGGGGGAGCCGCGGGGCGTGGCGGATCGCCGCCATGGCGGCGAGCGCGACGCTGCTGGCGGTGGCCACCGCGGCCTGTGACAGCGGCGGGGGATCCTCCGGAGGCCCGGCGGCCTCCGCCCCGCCCGCCGCCTCGGCGACCGCGTCCACGGGCGGCGGCGGCACGGCGGGGGAGACCACGGCGGGCAGCGGTACGACGGGGGACGCCACCGCGGGGAGCGGTACGGCGGGGGCGTCGAGCACGCCACCCGCCCCGTCCGCACCGGCCTCGTCGCCCCCGATATCGGGACAGGCGCAGACCACCCCGGCACGCTGTACGGCGGCCCACCTAGGGCTGGGCCTGAGCGCCCCCAACCCCGGCGCGGGCCAGATCTACTACGACCTGCGGCTCATCAACAAGGGGCCGGGCTCCTGCACCCTGCGGGGCTTCCCGGGCGTCTCCCTCCTCGCGGGCGACGGCGCCCCCATCGGCGAACCGGCCACCCGCGAGGGCGGGCAGCTCCCCGCCGTGACCCTGGCCCCCGGCGCCGCCGCGCACATCACGCTGCACACCCTGAACAAGGGCATCAAGGGCTCGACCTGCTGGCCCCGGCCCAGCCTGCTCCAGGTCTATCCGCCGGAATCCAGGGACGCGATGACCCTGGCCACCTCCGCCCCCGTGGTCTGCGGGGACACCTTCACCGTGAGCGCGGTCGGCGCCGACTGACACCGCCCCGGGCGCTCCTCCCTCGAACCGGTTTCAGCCGGACCGGCCGAAGAGCTGGGTCCAGTACGTGCCGGCCGGGCCGCCGTCCGCGAAGCCCACTCCGAGATGGGTGAAGTCCGGCTTGAGGATGTTCGCCCGGTGGCCCGGACTGTCCATCCAGCCCTGGACCACCTCGCGCGGGCTCCGCTGGCCGCACGCGATGTTCTCCCCGATGGAGCGGTGCCGGGCCCCCGCGGCGGCGGCGCGGTCCCAGGGCCGCAGGCCCTCCGGCGAGGTGTGCGAGTAGAACGCGCGGTCCGCCATGTCGGTGCTGAACGCCTGCGCGGCCACTGTCAGCCGGGGATCGTCGGCCAGCCGCCCGAGCCCGGCCGCCGCGCGTTCCGCGTTGGTGCGGGAAAGGACCTCGGCGACGGTCGCCGCCAGGCCCCGTACGGTGAAGGGCCGCGCCCACAGCGCCGTCCAGTACGTCTCACCGGAGCCCACGTCCGTGGCGCTGCCGATGCCCGCGTCGGAGAGGTCCGTGTCGTACAGCGGTGCGCGCCTGACCCCGTCGCTCAGGCAGTACTCCACGAACTCGGCCGCGGTACGGGGCCCGGAGACGAGATGCTGTTCGATCCGCAGCCAGCGGTAGCCGCCCGCGGTGACGCGCTGGAAGACCGAGAGCCCGTCGGGACCCTCCGCGCCGAGCCGCCGCCCGCGCGCCATGGCCGCCGCGTGGGCCGCCGCCGCGGCCGTGAGCCGGCCGTCCAGGGCGAGTGGAGGCAGCCCCGCCGCCTGCCGCCGGCCCCGGACGATCGCGTCGAACTCGGCCGCGGTCCCGGTCAGGTGCGGCGCGGCCGGCGCGGGCCCGGCGGGTGCGCTCGGCCCGGCCGGCTCCTCCGCGACGTCGACGCCGAAGTCGCGGGCGATCCCGGCCAGCCCGTCCGCGTACCCCTGCCCGAGCGCGCGCAGCTTCCAGCCGGGGCCGCGCCGGTACACCTCCGCCAGGAGCAGCACCGTCTCGTGCGTCGGGCGGGCGGGGCTGAACCGGACGAGGACCCCGGGGCCCGGTCCCGTGACGGTCATCTCCGGGGCCGGCAGAGCGCCGAGCGGTGTGGCCGGATCGGCGGCGCTCACGACCACCGTGAGCCGACCGGCGCCGGCCCGCAGCCCACGCGGATCTACGCTGATGCCGCCGCCCGGCAGCAACCGGACGCCGGGAGCGGACGGCTGGTTGTAGAAGACGAAGTCGCCGTCGCCGCCGACCTTTCCGCTGTCGCCGGTGACGAGGACGGAGAGGTCGAAGGGGCCCGGCACCCGGATCGACAGCTCCGTGTCCGGCAGGGCCAGATTGCCGCCGGCCGTCAACTCGCTCATCGGCACCGCCTGTCCGGTCGAGGGCCCACACGGACCCGGGCGGTCCGGTGCGGCCTCGCTCCGTGAACGTCCGGCCGGGGCCGGACGGTTCCGCACCGCCCGGCCCGCCGTCGACTCCGGAGCCTGGTCGGACCTTCCTGCGGCTCCGTGCTCCCGCCCATACTGGGGCGATGGAGACCGTGGTGTTCATGACGCTGCCCGGACTGGTCATCGTGCTGACGGTGGTCGCCTTCGTCGACCAGCTTCTGCTGCGCGCCGGACGGGCGGGGATGCTGCCCTGGCGCAACGGAGCACGGCAGGGACAGATATCGGCCACCGGCTTCGAGCAGCTGCACGCGAGCTTCTCGCCGGGCAAGCAGAACGAGTTGAAGGAGCGGCAGTCGGCGCTGCTGCTGCGCGACGACGAGGAGGACGGCGCCCCGCCGCACCGGACCACGGTGGATCTGGACGGCGGGACAGCGGTCGTACGGATGCCGGGCGCCCAGGGCTGAATCCGTCGTCCGCGGACGTCCCGCGCGAGCCCGGCCGTCAGTCGGACAGGTGCGCCTCGGTCCATTCCGGCGCGAGCCTGACGTACTGGATGGAGCGGCGGTGACGGGTGAACGCCACGTGCAGCGTTCCGTCCCCGGAGCGGGCGACCGACGGATAGGACAGTTCGCGGTTGAGCCCGTCCCGGGAGTTGTTGGTGAGGCAGTATCCGTCCCCGGTCGCCAGATCGTGCCGTACCGGCCAGGTCAGCCCGCCGTCCGACGACACGGAGAGGGTCAGCGGAGCACGGGGAGCGCCCCAGAAGGCCGCGCCGCCGTCGGGGGCCCCGGCCGGTGGCGCGGCGCCGTCCTTCGCCCCCTCGCTGACCCCGTCGTCGTCGATCTCGTCGTAGAGCGACTCCCGGCGTTCGGTCGCGTCGGCCGCGCTGCTGTGGTTGTGGACCAGCGCGAGGCGGCCGTCGGCCAGCGGCACGAACTGGATCGACGAGTTGTTGTTGGGCACGGCCAGCGGCTCGGGCGCGCTCCAGGTCTCCCCGTCGTCCCACGACGCACAGCGGTGGACGGCGTCCGCGCGGCGGCTGCGGAACAGCGCGACCAGCGAACCGTCCGGTGCCGGCTGGACGTTCATGTGCACCAGACCGGTGGAGCCGGGTACCGGCCGCTCCGTCCAGCTCTCCCCGGCGTCGTCACTGACCATCACGGAGCTGGTGTCCCGGCCGCCCGACCAGCGCTCGCCCGGCGCGGTCAGGCACCGGAACACCGGCAGCAGCCAGCGCCCCGACGGCAGTACGGTGACCGGCTGGCGTACGAATACCCCAACCGGTGACGGTACCGTCGTGGCGGGGAACAGGACCTGGGACTCGCCCCAGGTCGCGCCGCCGTCCCGGCTGACCCGTCGCCGTACCTCGGCGGTGTCCTGATGGCCCGCCCGCTGCGCGGTGTGCAGCAGCCACAACTCGCCCGAGGGCGCCGGGAAGAGGACCGGGTTCTGCTCGGAGCGGCCGGTGTCGCCGGAGAGCCGCACCGGCTCCGACCACGCCGAGCCGCCCGGGGCGAGCCGGGAGAACCAGACGGAGATGTCGGCGACGCCCTCCTGCGTACCGGCGAACCAGACACAGCCGAGGCCGCCGCCGGGCAGCACCGTCAGATTCGCGGCGTGGTTCTGCACGGCGGGCGCCGACAGCAGGGCCTCCGCGCGCCCCGGCTCCGTGGCGTGCGGGCGGAGCACGCCGTCCGCACCGCCGTACGTCGCGGTCCCGGTGGCCATCAGGCGTCCCCGGACGGGCGGGCGTCGGCGAGATGACGGCCGGCGATCTGCTCCAGATGCGTCAGATCGCTGGCGACGGTCGCGAACGTGTACCCCTCGGCCAGCCGCCTGGCCGCGCTCGCCCCGTCCGCGTTGTGGATGCCCGCGGCGATCCCGGCCGCGGCGGCGGCCTCCCGCACCGTGACCAGCGCGGCCTCGAACCGGTCGGCCACCGCCGGGTCGGTGGAGGTGGCGCCGCCGATGGCGATCCGCAGGTCGGAGGGGCCGACGTAGACGCCGTCGAGCCCTTCGGTGGCGCAGATCCCGGCGACGTTGGCCAGCCCCTCCGCCGTCTCGATCATCGCGAGCACGACGGTCTGCTCGTGCGCCTCGGCCGGGTTGGGGCCGATCCGCAGCCCCGAGCGCATCGGGCCGTACGAGCGCCGCCCGAGCGGCGGGTAGCGTACGGCGGCCACCGCGTCGGCCGCGTCCTGGGCGTTGTCGATGAGCGGCACGATCACCCCGGCCGCGCCCGCGTCGAGCGCCTTGCCGATCGGCGTCGGGTCGTTGGCGTCGACCCGCACCAGACCGACGGCGGTGGATCCCTTGGTGTCGATGGCGGTGAGCGAGGCGAGCAGGCCCGCGTACTCGATCAGACCGTGCTGCGCGTCCAGCGCCACATAGTCGTAGCCGAGGCGCGCGACGCGCTCGGTGGAGACCGGTGAGTCGAGGACGGACCAGTAGCCGACGAGCTGCTCGCGGGCGCGCAGCGCGGTGGCGAAGGCGGCGGGCGTACCGGACGTGTCGCGGGTCATGGGGAGGGCTCCTTGAGAGCGTAGGGGGTGTGCCGTGGGGTGGGTGGGGCGCGGGAGCGGTCAGCGGTGGTACGCGGGCATCGGGCCGCGCAGGGCGGCGCCGACCTCGTCGCAGGCCGCTGTCACGTCCTCGGGCAGCGGACCGGCCTGGGCGGCCGCGATGTTGGCCCGCAGATGCTCGGTGCGGGAGCCGCCGAGCAGCAGCGCGTCCGTCGAAGGCCGGTCCAGCAGCCAGCGCAGCGCCAGTTCGGTGAGGGGGACGCCGGCCCCGGCGGCGATCCCGGTGAGCTGTTCCACCGCGGCGAACAGCCGCTCGTCCCAGTAACGCTCCCGGTACATCGCGGCCAGCCGGGAGTCCCCGAACCGGCCGGAGTCCGGGGTGCGGGAAAAGATGTGACGGCCTGTCAGGAGACCGCCTCCGAGCGGGTTGTAGACCATCGTGCGCAGGCCCGTGACGGACGCGTACTCGACGTACTCCTCCTCCAGCCGGCGCGCCAGCAGGTTGTGGAGCTGCTGGGCGACGACGGGGCGCGGCGCCCCCAAGGCGTCTGCCGTGCGGGCGAGTTCGGCGATCTGCCAGGCCGAGTGGTTGGACACGCCGAGGGCGAGGATCTTGCCCTCGGCGGCGAACTCCGCGACAGCGGTGAGGGTTTCGGCGATCGGCGTGGCCCGGTCCGGCTGGTGCAGGTAGAACAGGTCGACGTGGTCGGTGCCCAGCCGTTTCAGGCTGCCCTCCAGCGCGGCGCGCATCCCGGCGGCGGAGAGCGGGGCGTGGCCGTCCTGGTCGGGGTGGGGGATGCCGGCCTTGGTCGCCAGTACGACCCGGTCGCGGCGGCCCGGCAGCAGCGCGGCGAGGATGCGCTCGCTCTCGCCGCCCGCGTAGCCGTTCGCCGTGTCGACGCCGGTGATGCCGGCGTCCAGCGCGGTGTCGAGCATGGTGGCGGCGCCCGCGCGGTCGACGGTGTCGCCGAAGGTCATCGTGCCGAGCACGAGCCTCGACAGCGGGCGGGGGAGCTGCGGCAGGTCGATGCCGGTGGTCACGAGCGGTTGCCTTCCGGTGCGGTGGTGAGCGGCGCGGCCGCGGTCGCGCGGAGCGCGGGGTTGAGGACGTGCCGGGGTTTGACCCCCCGGACGGTGGTGGGGTCGAGGGCGGCCCGGCGCAGCGCCCGGGTGTACGGCTCGGCGGGGGAGGCGAGGACGGCGGCGGTCGGGCCGCGCTCGACGACCCGGCCGGCGTTCATCACCACGACGTCGCTGCTGATCTCCCGGACCACCCCGAGGTTGTGGGCGATGATCAGGTAGGCGATGCCCGTCTCGCTCTGGAGCTCCCGCAGCAGCTCCAGCACCTGGGCCTGTACGGACACGTCGAGGGCGGAGGTCGCCTCGTCGCACACCAGCAGGTCGGGCCGGGAGGCGAGGGCGCGGGCGATGCCGATGCGCTGGCGCTGCCCGCCGGAGAACTCCGGCGGCCTGCGGTGCAGCGCGGTGGCGGGCAGGCCGACCCGGTCGATCAGTTCGGCCGCGCGCCGCGCGCGCTCCGCCGGGTTCCCGGCGCCGGAGAGGCGCAGGGGCTCCGCGACGATCTGCTCGGCCGTCAGATGCGGGTCGAGCGAGCCGTACGGATCCTGGAAGACCATCTGCACCCGCCGCCGCAGCGGGCGCAGCCGCCGCTCCGGCAGCGCCGCGATGTCCGTACCGTCCAGGACGATCCGGCCCGACGCGGGTTTCAGCAGCCGTACGAGCGCCCGCGCGAGGGTCGACTTGCCGCAGCCCGACTCGCCGACGACGGCCAGTGCGCCGCCGCGCTCCAGGGTGAGGCTCACCCCGTCGACGGCGCGGAACGGGCCGTGTGCGGTCGGGTACTCGACGACCAGGTCCTCGACGCTCAGCAGGGGCACGTCCGACGCCGCGGCTTGCGGAGCTCCGGCTTCCGCGGCGGGTACGGGGGCGCTCATGTCGCCGCCCCCTGCGGCGCGGCGCCGGACAGCGCGTCCTCGTCCCAGGCGCCGAGCCGCGGCACGGCGGCGAGCAGGGCGCGGGTGTACGGCTGGGCCGGCTCGTCCACGATGCGCGCGGCGGGACCAGATTCCACGAATCTGCCCTCCTTCATGACATGGATACGGTCGGAGACGACCCGGGCCACCCCCAGATCATGCGTGATCATCAGCATCCCGAGGGACTCCTGTTCCTGTAGCTCCATCAGCAGATCGAGAACGCCCGCCTGCACGGTGGCGTCCAGCGCGGAGGTCGGCTCGTCCGCGATCAGCAGTTCCGGCTCACCGGCGAGCGCGACCGCGATCAGCATGCGCTGGAGCATGCCGCCGGAGAACTGGTGCGGGTACGCCTTCCAGCGGGTCCCGGGGTGCGGGATACGGACCTGCGCCAGCAGGTCGGTGCCCCTCTCCCGTACCTCCGCGCGGGACAGCGCGGGGTGGCGCAGCCGCAGCGCGTCGCCGAGCTGGCGGCCGATGGTGTGGACGGGGCTGAGCGCCGTCATCGGGTCCTGCGGGATCAGCGAGACGGTGCGTCCGCGCACCGCGCGGGCCGCCGCCGGGTCGGCGATGACGTCCCGCCCGCCGATCCGTACGGCGCCGGACAGCACCGCGAGTCCTTCGGGCAGCAGCCGCAGGACGCCCATGGCGGTGGTCGACTTCCCCGAGCCGGACTCACCGATCAGGGTGACGGTCTCGCCCCGGCCCACGGTGAAGCTCACCCCGTCGACGGCGCGGATCACCCCGTGCGCGGTGATCAGTTCGACCTGGAGGTTCTCGACGTCCAGCAGCGGGACGTCCGTACCGGGCCCCGGGCCCGTCCCGGCGCCGGTCCTGCTTTTTGTCCCGGTCATGGCTCAGGCTCCCTTCTTGGCGCGCGCCAGGCGCGACCCGCGCGGTACGCGCGCTCCACGCGGTGCTCCGACCGCCCGCGTACGGTCGCGCAGACCGTCGCCGATCAGGTTGACGCCGACCACGAGCAGGGCGATGACCAGGCCCGGCAGGGTGACCAGCCACCAGGAGGTGGTGATGTAGTCCTGGCCGTCGGAGATGATCCGGCCCCAGGTCGCGAACGGCCGCTGCGGGCCCGCCCCCAGGAAGCTCAGCGCGCTCTCCAGCAGAACGGCCTGGGCGAGCAGCAGCAGGACGACCAGGCTGGCCGGGCGGATCACGTTGGGGATCACATGGCGGCCGAGGACCGACCAGCCGCGCAGTCCCAGCACGCGGGCGGCGGCGACGTACGGCTTCTCCCGTTCCACGAGGACGAGCGAGCGGGTGAGCCGCGCGACCTCCGGCCACTGGGCGACCGCGATCACACAGGTGATGACGGTGACCGAGGGGCCGAAGAGCGCCACCACGAGCAGCAGCATCATCAGCAGGGGCAGCGCGAGCTGGGCCTCCAGCAGCCGGGAGACGACCGCGTCGACCCAGCCGCCGAAGAACCCGGCCGCCGCGCCCGCCGCGACGCCGATCACCCCGGAGACGAGGACGGCGAGGATGCCGACCGTCAGCGACACCTGGCCGCCGTGCAGGATCCGGGAGAGCAGGTCCCGGCCGAGCTGGTCCGTGCCGAAGAGGTGGCCCTCGCTGAGCGGGGGCAGCCGGCGCCGGGACAGATCCTGCGCGTCGGCGCCCGGCAGGGGCAGCAGCGCCGCCAGCGCGACGGGCAGGACGACGAGCGCGGTGCAGACCGTGCCGGCCCACAGCTTGAACCGGGCGCCGCGCCGCTGCCGGGTGGCGGTGGCACGGGCGAGATCGCGGGCGGTGACCGCGCTCGGCCGGGCGCCGGAGGGCGCGGGACCGGCGGGGGCGGTAGCTGAAGAGGCGGCGGTACGCGGGGCGGTGGTCATGTCTCAGGCCGCCTTTCCGAGGCGAACCCGCGGATCGAGCAGCGGGTAGGCGAGGTCGACGAGGAGTTGGACGAGGATCGCGAGGACCGCGGTGACCAGGACGGTGGCCTGGATGAGCGGATAGTCCCGGGTCTCCAGGGCGCGCACCACGAGCGAGCCGACCCCGGGCCAGCCGAAGACCACCTCGACCACGACGACGCCGTTGAGCAGCGCCGCGAAGCGGGTGCCGAGAGCGGTGAGCAGCGGCACCCCCGAGTTGGCGAGGGCGTAGCGCCAGGTGAGGGTGGACTCGGAGAAGCCGCGGGAGCGGGCGACCATGATGTACGGGGAGTTCAGCGCCGTGGTCATCTCGCGCCGTACCAGCCGCGAGATCAGGGCGAGTTGGAGGACGGCGACGGTGACGGTAGGCAGCACCAGACCGCTCCAGGAGGTGAATCCGGAGGCGGGCAGCACGGGCAGCAGCACGGCGAAGACGGTCAGCAGCATCACACCGGTCCAGAAGTCCGGCATGGACTGACCGGTGATGGTCAGGACGTTGGCGCCCAGTTCACGCTTGGAGTCGGCGCGGCGCGCCATCCACACCCCGAGCGGAACCGCCACCACGGCGGTCACCGTGATCGCGGCGACGGCGAGGGTGATGGTGTACGGCATCCGGTCGAGGACCACGTCGAGGGCCGGGGCGTGGAAGGAGTAGCTGGTGCCCAGGTCGCCGGTGAACAGATCGCGCAGGAAGATGCCGTACTGCGTGAACAGCGGCTGGTCGAGGCCGAACTGGCCGCGGATCCTGGCGAGATCGGCGGTGGTCGCCGTGGGTCCCGCGTACGCGGCGGCCGGGTCGCCGGGCGCGAGCCGGACCAGCAGGAAGACCGTGGTCAGGGTGAGGAAGACGGTCAGCAGGCTCTGGCCGAGCCTGCGGGCGAGGTACTTCGGCACGGCTCAGCCCTCCAGCCGTACGGCGGACAGGTCGTAGGAGTTGATGGGCAGCAGCGACAGGCCGCGGACCCGGGTCCTGCGGGCCAGCAGGGTCTTCGGCGCGAAGGCCCAGAGGCTGGGCCACGTCTCCCAGATGGCCTTCTGGACCGCGGCGAGCTGCCGGGAGCGTTCGGCGTCGTCCACCTGGGTGGAGGCGGCGGTGAGCTGCTTCTCGACGTGCGGGACGACGTACCCCATGAAGGCGTCGCGGGTGCGTTCCTTCGCGGGGGTGCCGCCGTACATGCCCTGGAGGGTGGTGAGTGCCTGGCCGGTGGGGCTGCCGTAGCCGTTGCCGATGACGTCCCAGTCGCCGGCCTTGCCCTGGCGCCAGGTCAGGATGTCGCCGCCCGGCTCGAACTGCTGGAGCGAGGTCCGGACACCGACCGACTTCAGCATGTCCGCGACCGCCTCCATGACGGAGGCGTCGGCCGCGAACTCGCCCGACTCCCAGATGACGCGGATCCGCAGGTCGGTGGCGCCCAGCGACCTGAGCAGGGCGCGTGCCCTGCCGGGGTCGTACGCGTAGCCGCCGGTGCGCACCGCGCCTTCGAGGGCGAGCGGCACCACACCGCCGGCCTCCTCGGCCGAACCGTTCAGTACGTCCTCGACCAGGGCCCTGCCGTCGATCGCGTACGTGAGGGCCTTGCGCACCCGGGCGTCGGCGAGCGGACTCCCCTTCGGCTTGCGGAAGTTGTAGAAGAGCTGGCACATCCGGACGCCGGAGGTCTGCTCGACCCGGACGCCGGGGAGTCCGGTGAGCTGTTCGGCCGAGTCCGGTGTGAGGGTGTCGACGACGTCGATCTCGCCACTGCGCAACGCGACGACCCGGCTGGACTCCTCGGGGACGAACCTGACCCGTACGGTGTCGATCCGCGGGCTCCGCCCCCAGTACTCGGGGTTGCGCCCGAGGGTGTACTCACCGGCGCCCGCGTTCGCCTTGAGGACGCGGTACGGACCGGATCCGAGTCCGCTCCGGAGCTCCTCGGGGCGGTTGGCCGCGGACGGGGTGATGTGGATGTTGGCCATCAGCCGGTCGAGGACCGGCACGGGCTTGCCGGTGTGCAGCAGGAACGTACGGGCGCCGGTCTTCTCCACCGTGGGCAGTTCGGGGAAGAGACCGAGCAGGAAGGATCCATTGACCTTGCCGTACATCTTCAGGGCGGTGGCGACGTCCTCGACGGTGACGGGGCTGCCGTCCGAGTAGCGCACGCCCTCGCGCAGCCGCACCGTCCACGCGGTGGGTTCCGCCATCTCGAAGCGGTCGGCCAGCACGAGCCGCGGCTTCATGCCGGGGCCGATACGGGTGAGCGCCTGCCGTACGGCGCGCTGCACGGTGACCGCGGCGTCGAACTGGTTGAGCTTGTTGTCCAGACTGACCAGCGAGCGGTTCAGCCCGAGGGTGAGTGTGCCGGGGCCTGGGGCGCCGGTGGGCCCCGCGCAGGCCGACAGCGGGGCGAGGGCGAGGCCGGCGCCGCCGACGGCGCCCCAGCGCAGCAGGGTGCGGCGGTCGACCGCCGCACGCGGGGGAGCGTCGGGGGGAGCGCTCTGGGGAGTAGGGGTCATCGTCGACCTTCTCGGGTTCCGGGGTGCTGGACTCGCTCGTCCAGCGGCTCCTGGGCCCTGTCCCGCGACGGGGCCCAGTCGTCGGTGCCGCTCCGGCCGGCGTGATGTCCGGTCCGTTCCGCACCAACAGGTGTCGCGCCGCACAAGGTGGCACGATTGCGTGTTCTGCGCAAGAGGTCTCGCGCACTTCGCGCAACCTGTGCCATCATCGGGCACCGAGGCAGCCCGCCCCGGGTCGCCCGAGGAGGTATCCGTGTTCCCTGAGCAGGCCGGACCCGAGCCGCACGGTGACCCCTGGCCGCGCGGCGGTCCCCGGGCGCGGCGGGTGCTCGCCCTCGCCGACGACCTGTCCGGCGCGGCCGAGACGGCCGCCGCGCTGCGCCGCCCCGCCCGGATCGTCCTGGGCCCCGCCGCCACCGGTCCGCCCGCCCCCGGCGAGGCGCTCGTCGTGGACCTCGACACCCGGCAGCTCGACGCCGCCTCGGCCGCCTCCGCCGTACGGGAGGCCGTACGGGGCGCGGACGCCTCCACCGTACTGATCAAGAAGACGGACTCCCTGCTGCGCGGGAACCTCGCCGCCGAGACCGCCGCCTACGCGGAGGGCGCCACCGCGCTCGTCATCGCCCCCGCGCTGCCGGTGGCCGGCCGCACCGTCCTCGACGGCGTCGTCCACCTGCACGGGACCCCGCTGCACGCCACGGACGCCTGGCGCGCCGAACCCCTGCCCGCGCCACGGTCGGTGGCCGCCGCGCTCGGCGACCCGCGCACGGTCCTGGTCCCGCTCACCGTCGTACGCGGCCCCGCACCGGAGCTGACGGAGCGGCTGCGCGCGCTCGCCCTGGCCGGGCGGATGCCGGTGTGCGACGCGGAGACGGACGCCGACCTCGACGCGATCACCGCCGCCGCGCTCACCCTGGGACCCGGCGTACGGCTGATGGGTACGGGCGGGCTCGCCGCCGCCCTCGGCCGCCTCCTCACCGCCGACGGCGCGGCGTCCCTGGACGGGCGGTCACTGGACGGACCGCCTCCGGACGGGCTGTCACCGGACAGGCCCTCACCGGACGGATCGTCAGCGGGGCCCGCCCGTACGGCCGGCCGGCCGCTGCTCGTCGTCGTAGGCACCGCGGAACCCGCCGCCGTTGCGCAGATCGCGCAACTCGTCGCCGTCGGGGCGCGCCACACCGCCCTCTCCGCGGACCTGCTCGCGGAGCCCGGCGCCTGCCTCCCGCTCACCGTGGCCCCGGACGGCATCACGGTCGTCGGCGTGGACCACGCCCACGGTGTCAGGACCGGCGCGGCCCGCCGCGTGGTGGCCGGCCTCGCCCGTACCGTCGCCGCGGCGTGCGGCCCCGCCGACCTCGTCCTCACCGGGGGCGAGACGGCGCGCCGCGTCCTGGACGCGCTCTCCATCACCCACCTCCGCCCGGCGGGCCAGATCCACCACGGCGCCGTACGCTCCGTCGCCTCCGACGGCCGCACGGTCGTCACCCGCCCCGGGAGTTACGGCGACACCGGATCCCTGCTGCTCATCGCCCGCGCCCTGCGGCCGGACGGCCCCCTCCTGACGACCGACCCACCCGTACCGGGCGCCGAGCACCGCGCGTCCGTCCCCCCACCGCCCGTGTCACCCGTACCGCAAGGAGAGTTCCTGTGAACGCAGCCCCGACGACCGCCCCCGCGGAGCCGACCGACACCGCCGGCCGGCCGCTCCCGCTCATCGCGGTCACCATGGGCGACGGCGCGGGCATCGGCCCCGAGGTCATCGTCCCCGCGCTGCTCCACGCGGACACGGTGCGCCGCTGCCGCCCCGTCGTCGTCGGTGACGCGCGCCGACTGCGTCAGGCCGCCGACATCCTCGGCGTCACCTGCGAGATCGTCACCGTGGAGAGCCTGGAGCAGGCCGAGTTCACCGAAGGACGCGTCAACGTCATCGACCTCGGGCTGCTCCCCGCCGACCTGCCCTGGGGCCGGCTCTCCGCCGTCGCGGGCGACGCCGCCTACCAGTACGTGCGCGTCGCCGCCGAACTCGCCGTACGCGGCGACGTGCAGGGCATCTGCACCGCGCCGCTCAACAAGGAGGCCCTGCACGCGGGCGGCCACCTCTACCCCGGACACACCGAACTCCTCGCCCACCTCACCGGTGTCGAGGAGGTGTCGATGATGCTCTCCACACCGAAGGTGAAGGTCATCCACGTCACCACGCACATCGGCCTGATCGACGCCGTGCACCGGATCGAACCCGGCCTGGTCGAACGGACCGTGCGCCGCGGCCACGAGGCGATGGTGCGCGCCGGTGTCGCCGAACCGGTCATCGGGGTGTGCGGCATCAACCCGCACGCCGGGGAGAACGGTCTGTTCGGCTACGGCGAGGAGGAGGAGAAGATCGTCCCCGCGATCGAGGTCCTGCGCGCCGACGGCATCGACGCCGTCGGACCGCTCCCCGCCGACACCGCCTTCTTCCTCGCCTCGCGCGGCGACTACGACCTGATCGTCGCCATGTACCACGACCAGGGCCACGGCCCCGTCAAGGTCATGGGCATCGAGGCGGGCGTCAACCTGACCGTCGGACTGCCCGTCATCCGTACCTCCGTCGACCACGGCACCGCCTTCGACATCGCCGGTACGGGCCGGGCCGAGGCCGGTAGCATGGTCGAGGCGCTGCGCCAGGCCGCCGAGATGGCGACCGCTCCGGCCCGTTGACCCGCCGGTGGCCCCCCGTCGGAGGACGCTCGCACCGGAGGACACAGGAGTGATGGCCCCCATCGGATCGAAGGCGCGGCGCGACCGCATCGTCCACCTCGCCACGACGACCGGGCTCGCCAGCGTGGAGGAGCTGTCGCGGCTCTTCGGCGTGACGGCGTCCACCATCCGCCGCGACCTCGCGAAGCTCACCGCCGACGGACAGCTCGCCCGTACCTACGGCGGCGCCATGGCGCTGGCCGCCCACCCCGAGGCGTCCCTGCGGCAGCGCACGGGAGAGGCGTTCGAGGCCAAGCAGGCCATCGCGCGGTGGGCGGCGGCCGAGGTGTGTCCCGGGGAGTCGCTGCTGCTCGACGCGGGCTCGACGGTCGGGGCCCTCGCGCACGAACTGCGCACGGCGAAGGACGTCACCGTCGCGACCACCGGTCTGACGGCCCTGCAGGAACTGGCGGACGTCGAGTCGGTCCATGTCGAGTGCCTGGGCGGTACGCTGCGGCCGCTCAGCCAGGGGTTCGTGGGGCCGCTGACCGAAGCGGCCCTGGAACGCCTGACGTTCGACCGGCTCTTCCTGGGGACGGACGGCGTCTCGCCCGAACACGGCATCTGCGAGGCCGACCTGCGCCAGACCCGGCTCAAGGAGCTGATGGCGCGGCGCGCGGACCGGGTGTACGTCCTGGCGCACGCGGCGAAGCTGGGCCGGCGCCCCTTCCACACCTGGACGCCGCTCAGGGCGGACTGGACCCTCGTGACCGACCGGGCGGCCGACCCCCGCGTCGTCGAGGGGCTGCGCTCGCGCGGCGTCACGGTCGTCCTCACCGCGGCGGAGCCGGGTACGCGGGGTCCTGTGGGCTGAAACCGGCCACCCGAGGAGGTCCCGCGGAGCGTCACGCTCCGCGGGACCTCCTTTTTGCCTGCGGGACCTCCCTTTTTGTTCGTGTTCGCGCGGGCAGATCGTATTCATGCTCAATAAGCGCTTCTTTCCGATTGCGGAGTGGATCGGAAGATGTCCGTACGGAATACCGAACGATGCGGGTACCGGAGGGTCGACTTTCCGCCGCCCAGTTACTAGGATGCCCAACAAGTTCTTGGCGACGGCATTGTGGAAACCCTCCAGGATGTGTCGGCTGTTATTCATCTCTTGGTAAAGCGCAGTTAATGCCTCTCGGCACAGTTGGACGTATCGCTCCGTTGAGCAGGCCCGCATCAAGGTGCTGGGCTGCTCGGCCATGCGGATACGGGGGAGTAGGAAATCCGTGAGGTCCGGCAGAGGTCTGGACCACAGAAGAAAACGAAGAAATTCGTTCTGTGGCTGTCCTGGCGGCATGATGTGCCCATCCCTCGGCACTTTCATGCGCCATGGACCCAAATGCTGATTCGAGGGGCGGGGGTCGTGTGCGTTTCCAGCTTTTGGGCCCTTTGAGTATTGCCGAGGGTCATGACGTTGTGGTGCTCAAACCGTCCAAACCGTCCAGTCTGCTGGCGGCTCTGCTGCTTCATCCCGGATCCGTCGTCTCCACGGGGTATCTGCTGAGGGCCCTGTGGGACGAGGACCAGCCGGCCACGGCCAGGGCCGCGCTCCAGAGCTGTGTGCTCAGGCTGCGCCGGATCTTCGTCAAGTACGGGGTCTCCGGCGACGTCATCGAGGCGGTACCCGGCGGCTACCGGATGAACGTGGACGCCGGCACCCTGGACCTGGTGCGGTTCAGGACGCTGGTACGGGCGGCGGACGCCGCAGGGGACGCCGAGGGCGAGCTGTACCGGCTGAAGGAGGCCCTGACCCTGTGGCAGGGGCCCCTGCTGGCCAACGTGCCCTCGCTGATGCTCCACCGCGACGAGGTGCCGGGACTCACCGAGGAGCGGCTGCGCACCCTCGAACGGGCCTGTGACATCGAGTTGACGCTCGGCCGTTGCCGTCAGGTCCTGGTCGACCTGTGGGAGGCCGCCCGGCGCCACCCCGGCCGGGAACGCTTCTCCGAGCAGCTCATCGAGGCGCTGTACCGCACCGGACGGCAGTCCGAGGCGCTTGCCGAGTACCGCACGGTGAAGGGCCGCCTCAAGGAGGAACTGGGCATCGACCCAGGCCCCTCGCTCCAGCGGCTCGAACTGTCCATCCTGCGCGGCGACGACCTCGGTCCGGCCGCCCTCGACCAGGCCGCCGGGCCCCTGGAGATCGCCGCTCCGGCCCGGGACGCGGCGCCGGTCCCGGCCCAGGACGCCGACGGCCGTACGGAGGAGGACGGAGTACGGGGGACGGCCCGGCCCGTACCGCGCGCGCTGCCCGGGGCTCCCGGGCTCCCCGGGGAGCCCGCGCCGGCCGGGCCCGGCGCGACGCCATGGCCTCCCGTGCTCCCCGTACCGCCGGTGCCGTCCTTCGCGGGCCGGTCGGCCGAGCGGGCGGACATCACCGCCCGGCTGACGGAGCGTTCGCCGGGCACCGCCCTCGTGGTCCTCTCCGGCGCGCCCGGCATCGGGAAGACGGCGCTGGCCCGGCAGTGCGCCCACGACACCCAGGACAGCTTCCCCGGCGGTGTGTTCGTCGTCGCCATGACCCACCCGGACGGCACCGCCCTCACTCCCGCCGAGGCGACGGCCCATCTGCCGCGGCCCGGCACCGGCGGCGGCAGGGTCCTGCTGGTCCTCGACGACGTCACCACCGCCGACCAGGTGCGCCCCCTGCTTCCCGCCGTGACGGGCGGCGCCGCGATCGTCACCAGCCGGCGCGGTCTCGCCGGACTGATGGCCACCCACGGCGGCGGCGTCCACCGGCTCTCCACCCTGGACCCGGCCGAGTCCCGCCAGTTGCTCACCGCCGCGCTCGGCGGCGGGCGGGTGGCGGCGGAACCGGCCGCCACCGACGAACTCGCCGACGTCTGCGGTCACTTCCCGCTCAGTCTGCGGATCGCCGCCGCCCGGCTGCTGACCCGCCCCGGGCTGCGTGTCGAGGACTGTGTGCGCTGGCTGGCCGAGGACCTGCCCGCCAGGCTCTCCCTCGCCGACGATCCGCGGATGTCCGTACCGCAGGTGTTCGGGCGCGCCCTGCGCCGGCTGGAGCCGCGCTGGCAGGAAGCCTTCCGCCAACTCGGCCATCAGGTGGGGCTGCTGGTGCCCGTCCATGCCCTCGGCGACTCACCTGAGGCCGAGGAGGCGCTGGAGCGGCTCGCCGACGCCGGGCTGCTCGAAGAAGGGCCGCCCGGCCCGTACCGCATCCATTCCCTGCTGAAAATCTACGCGCGTCAGCAGGCGCGCGGCCGGAACACCAGCGAGGCGGCGACCGTGCCCCACTGAGAGCGCCCCCGCTCTCCCGCCGCGCCCCTCGCCGCACCGCGTCCCTCCCGTCTCCCCGCTCCCGTTCCGCCGAACTCCCGCAGGATCAGTTCCTCCGGACTCCCGCACGATCAGGCCACCTTGACCACGTATCCAGGGGTGTCATCTCTCATGGGCTCAGCTACCTACGAAGCCGTTGCCTCGACCAGTCCGCGCATCCGCCGCGACGTCCTGTTCACCGAAACACCGGACGGTGTGCTGTTCCACAACGCGGACGGCGGGTTCCAGCTCACCGCCAAGTCCGCCTACCGCTTCGCCACACTGATCGTCCCGCACCTCACCGGGGAGCATTCGGTCTCCCAGATCTGCGAAGGCCTCGGCGACCAGCAGCGCTCCATGGTGGGTGAGCTGGTCAAGAGCCTCTACGAACGGGACTTCGCCCGTGCCGTCCCGCCCCCGGCACCCACCGGCGACACCCCCGTCACACCGCCCGACGTGGCCCGCCGGTTCGCCCCGCAGATCGCCTATGCCGACCACTACGCCGACGACGCGGAACGCCGCTTCGAGCGCTTCCGCACCGCACGGGTGGCCGTACTCGGTGACGACCTCGTCGCCCGCTGGTGTGTGCTCAGCCTCATCCGCAACGGCTGCGCCACCATCGGTGTGCGCTCGGCGCTCGGCGCGGAGCACATCGGGGCGATCGAGGCCGAGGCGCGGGAAGCGGCGGCCGACGGCTGCCCGGTGGACCTCCCGCGGATCGCCCCCGATACCCCCGACACCCCGGTGAGCTGGGCGGATCTCGCGTCGTACGACATCGTCGTGACGACCGGAGGCCCCGCCGCGCCCGGACGGCTCTTCCCGCTGCTGCGGGCCGGCGTACCCGAGGGGCGGACCCTGCTCCCGGCCTGGTCCTACGGCCAACAGGTCGTCGTGGGACCGCTGATGACGTCCGGCACCGCAGGCTGCTGGTCCTGTGCGGTGCTGCGCGTCGGCGCCGACGACGCGGCGGCCGCCGCCGACATCTGGCAGGGCCTGGCGCTGCCCGGCGCCGAACCGGTGGGCGAACTTCCCAGCGGGCCGCTGTCGGCGATGATCGGCAACCTGCTGGGGTACGAGATCTTCCGCCTCACCACCGGCGCCCTGCCCGCCGAGACCGCGGGCCACCTGGTCATCCAGGACATGAAGTCCCTGGACGTCACCACCGAACCCCTGCTGCCGCACCCCCGCTGCCCGCTCTGCGCCGAGCCCGCCACCCGCGCGGCGGACCGCGACACGGTGGACACCGCCATCGAGCCGTCCGGTGAACTTCCCGTCGATCTGCGGTCGGTGGGCCACGGCACACCGCCGATGGAGACGGTGGACACGGCCCGCGAGGCCGACGCGCTGGTGGAGGAGCTGAACCGCCGCTCGACCCTGGTCCGGCCACGGGCGGGCGTCTTCACCCGGTTCGCGGACGAACCGCTCACCCAGATACCGCTGAAGGTCAGCGTCGTCGAGTTCGGCCTCGGACACGGCACCCGGCGCCGGGTCGCCGCCTTCGACGTGCACCATGTCGCGGGCGCCCGGCTGCGGGCCCTGAACGCGGCGGCCGGTGTGTACGCCGAACACGTCGTCCCCACCACCGACGTGGTGACGCGCCCCCCGTCGGACTCCGCACGGCCGGGGACGCGTGTCATCGAGCCCGGGGCGCTCGCCATCGCCCAGGGCGCGGCGGTGGCCGGCGGGCAGGTGGCCGCCTGGACCCGGGCCACCTCCCTCCTCACCGGGGAACGGGTCCTGGTGCCCGCCGCGGCGGTACGGACCTTCGGGCGGCACAACACCGACCGGCTCTTCGAACCGACCGGCGCCGGGACCGGCGCGGGCACGTCGACGTCCGGGGCCGCCGCGGACGGCCTGCTCTCCGCCCTCGCCCACGACGCGCTCTGCCGCACCCTGCGCGGAGCTCCGGCACACCGGGTGACACCGGCCGCCCTCACGGAGGGCGAGGACGCCGAACTCACCTTCCTCGTGAGGACCGCGGCCGTCCTCGACGTCGGCCTGGAACTGCTCGACCTCGGCGAGGGCGACCGGTCAGGCGTCCATGTCCTGCTGGCCAGGGGAGCCGGGCTCTGGGCCGTCGGCAGCGACACCGACCGGCAGCGCGCCGCCGTCGCCGCCGTACGCGATCTGCTCGGCCGGGTGCAACTCGGCCAGGAGGAGACCGCCGTACCCTTCGACACCGGCGATCCGCTTCTGCTCGACCTCGACGCGTCGACGATCCGCCCCGCCGATCACACCGGCACCGGCACCGCCCCGTTCGTCACCGGTGCGCCGACCCCCTGGTCCGACGTGCTCGACCGGCTGAAGGCGGCGGGCCGCGACGCCCTGATGGTGGACACCGGTCCGGCCGACCTGGCCTCCGCCGGCATCAGGACCGCCCGCGTCCTCCTCACCACGGAGGAACCCCGTGGCGTCTAGCACGCTCGACGCGCGCCCGGACGAAGCCGGCCCGGACGAACAGGCGCAACGCCACCGGCCGGACACCCCGGCGGGGCAGGCGCTGCTCGGCCCGCTCCGCCGCGCGCTCGACGCGCTCGGCGGCCCCGGGGCGACCGTCACCGCACTCGGCACCGGCGACGCCTTCGCGCCCGGCGCCCCGACGGAGACCCCGCACACCGCGGAGTCCGGCGTCCCGGTCCAGGTGTACGGCGGCCACGCCGTCATCGGCCCCGTGCCGGCGGCCGACGGTGCCCCGGGCCGGGTGGCGGGCTGCGCGCACTGCCTGGCCCGCCGCTGGCAGGCCGTACGGTCGGTGGCGTTGCGCGACGCCCTCGAACGCGGCGGGGAGACCCGGGCGGCGGGCCGGTGGCCCTACGCCACGCCCTTCGCGGTGGACGCCCTCGCCGCCCTGATCACCGCGCTGGCGGCCGGGCCCGCCGCCCCCGCAGGGCCGTTCCCCGAGATCCGCCTCCTGGATCTGCGCACCCTCGCGGTCCGGCGCTACCCGCTGGTGCCCGACCCGGAGTGCCCGCGCTGCGCCACCCCCCGTACCGACAGCGCGGAGGCGGCGCGGATCGTCCCGGGCCCCGCGCCCAAACACCGCCCCGGCGCCTTCCGGCTCCGCCCCGTCGAGTCGTACGCCCTCGATGTGGCGGCCTACGCCAACCCGGTGTGCGGCGCGCTGGGGCCCTCCGTCGTCCATGACATCTGCTCCACCTCCACCTCCGCCACCATCGGCTGCTTCTCGATGCGGGCCGGCGACTATCTGCGCGAGACGTTCTGGGGCGGCCACGCCGACTCGTACGACCGCAGCAACCGCATCGGCGTACTGGAGGGGATGGAGCGGTACGCGGGGATGCGGGCGCGCTCCCGGATCACCAGCGTCACCGGAACCCTCGACCAGTTCGGCCCCGACGCCGTGGACCCGAGGGAAGTCGGCCTGTACGCCGAGGAGTTCCACCGCGCCAACCCACGGGTCCGCCCCTTCGCGCCCGACCGGGAGATCCCCTGGGTATGGGGGCACTCGCTCCGCGACGACCGGCCCCGCCTGGTCCCCGAGATCCTGACGTACTACCACGCACCCGGACTGGAGAATCGTTTCGTCCAGGAGAGCTCCAACGGCTGTGCCTCCGGGGGCTGTCTGGAGGAGGCCGTCTACTTCGGGCTCATGGAGGTCATCGAACGCGATGCCTTCCTGCTCGCCTGGTACGGGCAGCAGCCCCTGCCCGAGATCGACCCGGCCACCAGCGCCCGCCCCGCCACCCGGCACATGGTCGACCGGCTGGCGATGTACGGCTACCGCGCCCGGTTCTTCGACACCCGGATCACGTTCCCCGTGCCGGTCGTCACCGCGGTGGCGGAGCGTTTCGACGGCGGCCCCGGCCGGATGTGCTTCGGCGCGGGCGCCGGGCTCGACCCGGAATCGGCCCTGGACTCGGCGCTCTGCGAGATCGCCACCGACGCCGTCAACCTCCCCGGCCGCACCGAGCGCGACGGGCCCCGGCTGCGCGCCATGGCCCGGGACTTCGACCGGGTGACCGCGCTCCACGACCACCCGCTCGTCTACGGCGTACCGGAGATGGGTGAGCACGCCGGGTTCCTCCTCGACCCGCACAGCCCGCACCGGAACGGCATCCCCGCTCAACCGCCACGTGCTGTCGGTGAGTTGCGCTGGCCGGACCCCTCCGGAGCCACGGCCTCCGCGGATCTCGGGGAAGACCTGCGGCGCTGTGTCGACGCGGTGGCCTCGGCCGGATTCGACGTGGTCGTCGTCGACCAGACCCTGCCCGAACAGCGCGCACTCGGCCTGCACACCGTCAGTGTGCTCGTCCCCGGACTCCTGCCGATCGACTTCGGCTGGTCCCGCCAGCGCGCCCGCACCATGCCCCGGCTGCGCACCGCCCTGCGTACGGCGGGACTGCGCGAGCACGATCTGCGCCCCGAGGACCTCAACCCGGCCCCTCACCCCTTCCCATGACCCGTCCCGTGCTCCACCACTTTCCGTCGCACCCCCGTCCCCCCGTCGTTCAGCCGAGAACCGTTCAGCAGAGAGGAGGGTCCCGTGGGCTACGCCCATGACTACGCGGCCGCGATCATGCAGCGCGGCCGGGTCCCGATGGAGCCCGCCGACTTCGTCCCCGACTGGGCCGACCGGCCCAGGAAGGCGAAGTTCTACCCCGGTGTCGAGTCGTTCCCGCTGCCGGACCCGGACGTCCCCGCCGGGGCCACCGTGGCGGCCGGCTGCCTGGTCCCGAACGGCCCGGCCTGCCGGGATCTACCGGACGGCTCGGAGGAGGCGGGTGAACGCGGCGTGCCGGCACGGGCGTTCACCCTGGACACACTCTCCGGGATGCTGCGCGACTCCTACGGGCTGACCGGGCGCCGGCTCGGTGTCCAGACCAACACCGACCTCGGGGCGCTGCCCCACTACACCCAGGCCAACTGGTCGCGCGGCACCGCCTCGGGCGGCGGACTGTACCCGGTCAGTGTGTACTGGGTCTCCGGCCCCAGCGGGCCGCGCGCACCCGGAATCCACTACTACGACGCACACCACCACGCCATGCGGCGGCTGCTCACCGGTGAGGTGACCGGCGAGGTGCGCGCGGCACTCGGCGACGCGGGCACAGGCCAGGACCAGTTCCTCGTCCTGGGGATCAAGTACTGGCAGAACGCCTTCAAATACAACAGTTTTTCCTTCCACGCGGTGACCATGGATCTCGGCGCGATCCTCGGGACCTGGCGTCTCTGGGCCCGCGCGCAGGGGCTGAACGTCGAACCCGCGCTGTGGTTCGACGAGAAGAGGCTGAGCCACTTGCTGGGCGTCGACAACGAGGAGGAAGGCATCTTCGCCGTCGTCCCGCTGACCTGGGACGGCGCAGAGCCACCCACCGCCGCCGCACAGCCCGCCGTCCCACGGCCCACCGCCGCACAGCCCGCCGCGGAGGCGCCCGCCACGGTCCCGGCCGCCGTCCGGCACACCGACAGCGAACGCTCCCGTACGGTCCTGGACTTCGAGACCCTGCGGCGCATCCACGCCGCGACGACGGAAGCGGCCACCGACCGGCCCGCACCCGGCGCACTGGCCCCGGCCGCCGCCGTACCACCCAAGGCGACCGGTACCCCCGTCCCGCTGCCCGCGCCCGAACTGCCGCCGGTGAACGTCCGCGACGCCCTGCGCGAACGCCGCAGCAGCTTCGGCCGCTTCGACGCCGGCCGCCCCGTCACCCCCGCCCAGCTGGGCGCCACCCTCAGCGCCTGCGCCGCCGCCTCGCTGGGCAGCGAGGCGGAACGGCCCGCCGAACCGTCCGCCACCGGCACACCGGGCCTCGTCACCCAGTACGCGTTCGTCAACCATGTCGAGGGCGTCGAGCCCGGCGCGTACGCCTACGACCCCGTCGCCCACGCGCTGCTCCCCGTGGTGCCAGGACCGCCCGGTCCCTTCCTCCAGCGCAACTACTTCCTCTCCAACTACAACCTCGAACAGGCGGGCGTGGTGATCGTCCCGACCATCCGCACCGCCGCCGTCCTCGACGCCGTAGGAGACCGCGGATACCGGCTGGTCAACGGCGTGATCGGGGCCGTCGCCCAGACCTTCTACACCGTGGCCACGGCGCTCGGGCTCGGGGCCGGGGTCGCTCTCGGCTTCGACAACATCTCGTACATCGAGGAGCTCGGCCTCGAACACACCGGTGAGAAACCACTGCTGATCATGCTGCTCGGCAACGAACGGCCGCACCCGGCCGATTTCCGCTACGAGATCGCCTGACCGGGAAAGGGGGGAATCCGTCATGACACCTGACACGGATACGCGTACGCCGCGTACCACTTGGGAACCCGGACGCCGCTTCATGCTGCGCGTCGCGGGACTGCCGGTCGAATCCGTCCGCGCGCTGCGCTGCGCCGACAGCCGCCGCTGGGCGGACGAGATCCTGGAGGCCGAGGAGCGGCTGCGCGGCCGGGGCGCCGCGCTCGGCGACCTCCTCCACGCACTCGTACGGACCACCGACACCGACCCGGGCGGGGAAGGCGCGGCACACCGCCGGCGGCTGCTCGCGCTGCGCCGCCAGATCTTCAACAACCGGCTGCCCGCCGACCCCGAGGCCGCCCTGCGCCTGGTCGGCGCGCTCGACCCGGGCGCGGTGGAACCGACCGCCGACTGGCTGCGCGACCGCCGCCTGCTGGAGAAGCTGCGGACCGAGGGCGCGCCGCTGCTCGCCGCGGACCTCGCGAGGACGCGCGCCGCGCTGCGCGGGCTGCTCGCCGAGGACCGGCTGCGCCACGGCCTCCAGCTCGCCTCCCCGACCCTGGAAGGGCAGCTCGACGGCTATCTGACGCAATCGGGGGCCGGGACGGTCCCCGACCGGCGGATGCGGAAGATCGAGCGGTCGGTGCTCTCGTACCTCTACCGGACGGCGTGCAAGACCAGCCCCTTCAGCACCTTCACCGCCGTGGCCGCCGGCACGTTCGCCCCGGGTACGTCCGACGGCGCTGACAGCGCGGACGAGCGTCCGGGAGACCCGGCCGCCGTCCACCTCGGTGAGCGGTGGACGAGCCATGTGCGCCTCAATGTCGTCGTGCTGGCACGGTTCGCCGAACTCGTCCTCGCCGACCCCGAGCGACGGGGCGATCTGCCCGTACGCCTGGCCTCGGGCTGGGAGCGCGACGGCGACCGGGTCCGGTACGTCCGCCAGTGGATCACCACGGGTGACGACTCGGCGGCCGTCACCTTCGACGCGGTGAAGGACCGGCTCTTCTTCCTCCGCCGCAGCGGCACCCTGGACAGGCTGCTCGGGCTCTTCGACGGGGACGCCGAACCGCGCTACCGCGACCTGGTCGACCGGCTCCGTACCGAGCACGACGCCGAGCCCGCCCACTGCGAGACCTATGTGGCCGCCCTTCTCCAGCTCGGCATGGTCCGGGTGCCGTGTCTGGACACCGATGTCCACAGCCCCGATCCGCTGCGCTCCTTCCGGAGCGCCCTGACCGCGCTCGGACGCCCCTGGGCCGACGGGCTCGCCGCCGCGCTGGAAGGTCCCCTGCGTGCCATCGACCGTTTCCCTACCGCCGACCTGGCCGGGCGGGGCGAACTGCTGCGGGAGCTGCGCGCCGGACTGCGTGCCGCGCAGCGCGGGCTGAGCGGCGGGGAAGCGGCCACACTGCCGCAGACCCTGCTGTACGAGGACGTCAGCGCGGGCCGCGACCTCACCTGCGGTCTCGACGCCCTGGCCGGACCGGGCGGCGGACGAGGCGCCGGGGACCTGCGCTCCGTCGAACGGATCCTGCCCGCCTTCGACCTGACGCTCCCCCAACGCGTCACGTTCAAGGGCTTCTTCCTCGCGCGCTACGGCAGCGGCGGCCGGTGCGACGACCTCCTCGGGCTCGTCCACGACTTCCACGAGGACTTCTTCGACCAGTACCTCTCGTTCTCCGCCAAGAGACGGCCCTTCGACGACCGGGGCGCCTATGTCCCGGAGGAGAACTGGCTCGGCCTGCCCGGCATCCGCGCCCTCGACACGGCCCGGCGGGTGTTCATCGACCGGATGCGCCAGGCGTGGGACCAGAGCGGCGAGGGGGCGCCGGAGATCCGGCTCGGGGAGCGTGACCTCGACCCGGTGGCGGACGAACTCGCCCCGATCGCAGGTGACTTCGTACCTCAGTGCCATCACGTGCAACTCGCGCGGACGGAGCGCGACGGCGCGCCGCTGATCGTGCTCAACCGCTCCTACGGGGGACTCTCCTTCCCCTTCAGCCGGTTCACCCACGTCTACGACACCCCGGACGAGGAGGGGCGGCCCGGCACGTTCTCCGAGGCGCTGCGCGACACCGCCGCCGCCGTCACCCCCGACGGCGCGGTGCTGGCCGAGATCACCGGGGGAGCGGTCACCAGCAACCTCAATCTGCACAGCCCGCTCACCGGCCATCAGATCGTCTGCCCCGGCGAGTCCAGCTCCGTCCCCGTGGAGCGCCGTATCCACCTCGACGATCTGTACGTCGAGCACGACACCGCCACGGACCGGCTGGTCCTGCGCTCCACACGGCTCGGCCGCGAGGTGATCCCCGTGTACCTCGGCTACCTCGTACCGCTCGCCCTGCCCGAGATACCGCGCACCCTGCTGCTCATGTCGCCGACCTCGATGGCGCCCCTGGACGTGTGGGGCGGCGTCCCGGAGGGCGCTGCGCAAGACGGTGTCACCTCGCGCCCCCGGGTGGTGCACGGCGACGTCGTCCTCAGCCGCCGGAGCTGGACGACCACGGCCGGCGCACTCCCCGTACGCGCCCCCGGCAACGGATCCGGCCCTGGCTCCGGTGATCAGGACCGGTTCCTCGACTGGCAGCGCTGGCGTCGCGCCCACGCTCTGCCCGACCGGGTCTTCGCGACGGTGTCCGGCGGCCCCCGGGGCGGCGCGGGTGCCAAACCGCAGTACGTGGACTTCGACAGCCTGCTCTCCCTCACCGCCTTCGAGGCGCTGTCGAACCATCCGGACGACCGGATCGTCCTGCGCGAGATGCTGCCCTCCGAGGACGGCCTGCACGTCCGCTCGGCGCGCGGGCACCACGTCGCGGAACTGGCCGTCGAAACCTTCACCACGACCTCGAACCCGACCTCGAACACCTCGTCGAACCTGACCTCCGACCCGAGCTCCACCCCGGCCTCGGGCCCGACTCCGGATACGACGTCGGACCCGGCTTCGGGCCCGGCCTCGGACCGACCGACCAAGGGCGCACCGACATGCCAGAGCTGACCCCCGCCCCCGGCACCGGCCCCTCGGGGGACTGGCAGGCCCTCCACATCTTCTACGCGGCCAACCCGCAGCCCCTGCTCGTGAGATGCGTACAGCCCCTGGTGACGGAGCTGACCGCCGACGGCCTGCTCGCCGGGCACTTCTTCATCAACTACTGGCTGGAGGGCCCGCACGTCAGACTCCGGCTCAAGCCCGCCGAGCCCGCGGCCGCCCCCGAGGTCGTCCGCCGGGCCGAGGAGGCCATCAGCGGCTTCCTGCGCACGCGGCCCGCGCTCTACGAGGTCGACTCCGGCTTCCTCAACGAGTTCTACAACACCCTGTTCGAGATCGAGTTCCCGGAAGGCGACCGCGGCGCGTTCATGGACGCCGACGGCCGCATGAACCTCCGCCCCAACAACTCCTTCTCCCACGAACCGTACGAGCCCGAGTACGGCAAGTACGGCGGCCCTGCCGGGATCGAGCTGGCCGAATGGCACTTCGCCCACTCCAGCACACTCGTCATGGACGCCTTCCGCACCATGAACCTGCATCTGCGCACCGTGCTGCTCGGTACCGCCGCCCAGTTGATGATGGTCATGGCCGGCTCCTTCCTGCCCGAACGGGACGAGCTCGGCGCCTATCTCGACCGCTACTACGAGTTCTGGCACACCGCGTTCCCCGGCACCGGTTTCATCGGTTCGAAGGAGTACGACCGGAACTACGCGGACATGGCCCCCGGGCTGGCCCGCCGCTTCGCAGGCATCCGGCAGGCCGTCCGTACGGGCGAGCTGGAGCGGCTGCCCGTCCTCCTGCGCGGCTGGGCCGCCCACTGCCTCGAACTGCGCAGGAAGGCCGAAGAGCTGACGCTCGCCGGCGAGCTGGTGTTCCGCTCCTGGGACGGCACACGGGACGAGCGGGTGACGGACCCCGCCGTCGCCCTGCCGCTGCTGCTCTCCCCGTACATGCACATGACCAACAACCGGCTTCACGTCACCATCCGCGACGAGGCGTACCTGTCGCACGTCCTCGGCCGGGTCCTGCGCGAGGGAGAGGCCCCCGGCGCCGTTCCCGGACCCGGCCACCGGGCGGCGGCCCGATGAGCACGCCCCCGGGAGAACTCCTCTCGCACAGACCGGCGTTGAGACCGGACATCCTCCTCAGTCCCGCACTGCTCCATGGCCCCGCCACCGTGCACCTCATCAAGGAGCCGGCGGCCGGCGCGTCGTTCGAGGTCGGGGAGAAGGAGTACTTCCTGATCTCCCGGCTCGACGGGGTGCGCAGCCTCGCGGAGATCGGGGACGAGTACGCCCGCGCGTACGGCAGACGGCTCGCCGCCCCGCACTGGCAGCGGCTCCTCCAACTCCTCGGCACCCGGGGATTGCTGGCCGGAGGGCCGGCCAGGCCCGCACCCGAACCCCCCGCCCGGGGGCTCTTCGAAGGGAGCGTGCTGCGCGGCACCCTGCGGCTGGTCGCCGACGCCCACGCCACCACCACCCGGCTGCACCGGCTGCTGCGTCCCGCCCTGCGCACCCCGGTCCTGCTCGCGCTCGCCGCCCTGACGGTGGCGATGGAGGTTCTGCTCGCCGCACACCTGGGTGAACTCGCCCGCGACACCTGGTGGTTGCTCAGGCAGCCCGTCGCGCTGGTGGCCGTGTTCACGCTGCTCTGGCTCTCCACCGCACTGCACGAACTCGCCCATGGAGTCGCCGCGCGCCACCATGGCGGTACCGTCGGTGAGATCGGGGTACGCTGGCGGCTGCCGGTGGCCGTCATGTACTGCACCGTCGACAACTACCGCTATCTGCGCAGCCGTCGGCACCAGCTCGCCGTCGCGGGCGCGGGCGCCTTCGCCAACCTCCTGTTCCTGCTGCCTTTTCTCGCCTGGTGGGCCGCGCTCCCGCCGGGTGACCCGACCCGTCGCCTCCTGTCGGGGCTGCTGCTGCTCGGCAGCGTCCAGGCACTCGTCAACTTCCTTCCGCTGCCTCCCCTCGACGGCTACACGATGCTCGGCCACGCGCTGCGCGTCTCGGGTCTCGCGCCGGAGAGCGGACGCTATCTGCGGCTGCGCCTGCGGGGCGGACCGGCTGCCGCCGCGTATCCGCGCCGGGCCAGGACCCTCTACCTCGGCTATGCCGTCGGGTCGGTCCTGCTCGCCGCTCTCATCCTGGCGGCCCTGACAACAGGGCTCGTCTTCCTTCTAGTTCACTGATCCGCAACCCCAGAGGGGCACAGAACCACATGAGCGAGGCCAGGACCATGGCGTCCGTGCCGCACGAGTCAGCCGCCGATCCGGCGATCGTCGTCGAGGAGATACGTAAACGATACGGCGGCCACCAGGCCGTGGACGGGGTCTCCCTGCACGTCGGGCGCGGGGAGTTCTTCGGGCTCCTCGGCCCCAACGGCGCGGGGAAGACCACCCTGGTCGAGATCATGGAGGGCCTGCGCCGTCCGGACTCGGGCACCGTCTCGGTGCTCGGCCGGGCCCCCTGGCCCCGGGACGTCACCCTGCTGCCCCGGCTGGGAGTGCAGACCCAGTCGTCGGCCTTCTTCGTACGCCAGACAGCCCGCGAACACCTGCGTACCGTCGCCGCCCTGTACGGGGCCGGGCGCCAGGACGCCGACCGCACCCTGGAGACGGTCGGGCTGACCGACCGGCGCGATGTACGCGTCGAGGACCTGTCGGGCGGCCAGCGCCAGCGCCTCGCCATCGCGTCCGCCCTGGTCCACGGACCCGAGCTGATCTTCCTGGACGAACCCACCGCCGCGCTCGACCCGCAGGCCCGCCGCGATCTGTGGGAGGTACTGCGCGGACTCAAGAGCGAGGGCCGCACCATCGTCTACACCACCCACCACCTGGACGAGGCCGAGGCGCTCTGCGACCGCGTGGCCATCCTCGTCGACGGCTCCGTCGTCGCCCTGGACTCCCCGCACCGCCTGGTCACCGCCACCGAGACGCCGACGCGCCTGATGATTCCCGTCGAGCGGATGACCCCGGACGACGCGGCGGCCCTCCCGGGGGTCGACCGGGTCACCGTGCAGGGCGGTTCCCTGGTGCTGGAGACGGCGTCGTCGGGAAAGGTCCTCCAGGCCGTCGACGCGCGCATCGGCCTGGACGGTGTCCAGACCCGCACCGCGACGCTGGAGGACGTCTACCTCCAGCTCACCGGCGTCGCGCACCCGGCCACCGCGCACCGCGGCACCGACACCACTTCCGGCGGAACCACCTCCGCCGGCACCACGCACACCGACACGCACACCGACACGACGGAGCAGCAGGGATGAGCGCGTACGCAAGCCTGACGGGGGCCGGCTACCGGGCGCAGATCCGGGACAAGGCCACCCTCTTCTTCACCTTCGCCTTCCCGCTGCTCTTCCTGGTCGTCTTCGGGCTGATCTTCCGGGGCCAGGAGGTCGAGGAGACCGGCCGCCCGTACATCTCGTACATCGCCCCGGGCGTGATGTCCTGGGGCGTGGCCAACGCCGCGGTCTTCGGCGTCGCCTTCACCCTCATGCAGTGGCGCAGGGACGATCTGCTCCGGCTGATCCGGATGACACCGACCCCGCTCACCTCGGTCCTGGCCTCCCGTTACGTCCTCGCCCTCGGCGTGGGCGTCGTCCAGGCGGTGGTGTTCGTCGTGGTGGCCATGCTGCCGCTCTTCGGTCTGGAGCTGGACGCCCGGTGGCCGCTGGCGCTGCCCGTGCTGGTGCTCGGCATCACCGCGTTCCTCACCATCGGCGTGGTCATCGGCTCGTACGCCCATACCCCCGAGGCGGTCGCGGCCATCGCCAACTGCCTCATGGTGCCGATGGCCTTCGTCTCCGGCTCGTTCCTGCCGCTCGACATGATGCCGTCCTGGCTCCAGACCTTCTCGCGGGTGCTGCCGCTGCGCTACCTCAACGACGCGGCGTCCGCGGCCCTCACCGGCCGGGGCGGCCTCGGTGACATCGCGCTGGGCTGCGGCGGACTGGCCGCGTTCACCGTGGTCTTCGGGGCGATCGCGCTGAAGACGTTCCGCTGGAGCAACGCGGCATGACGGCTGACACCGCAGCGCCGGCGGGCGCCCCGGCCGGCCCCGCGCAGCCGCCCCCGGACGACCGCGCCCCCCTGGCGGCGGCGCGCCTGCTGCTCCAGCGGGCGCTCACCGCGCGCCACCCACCGGCCGCCGGACCGGGCGCGCCACCGGCGCCGCCCACGGTGGTGCCGCTGGGCGCCGCCGACGCCCTCGGCCACCGCGGCGGCGACCCCTTCGCCGCGGTGCGCCCCGCCGCCACCGTCCATCTCACCTCGCGTGACGTGCTGGTGGGCCCCTGGGGCGGCGACGGCACCGCGCCCGCCTGCGGCCGGTGCCTGGCCATGCGCTGGCAGCGGCTGCGCACCCGTACCGAACGCGACGCGCTGGAGACCGGCTCCGGCACCCGCGCGGCCGGGCCCTGGCCGAATCTCACCCCTTACGCCCTCGACGCGGTCGACGCGCTGTACCGCGCCGTCGTCCTCTCGGGCCGGGTCGACCCGCCGGGGCCCGGCGCCGCCGACCGTTCCCTGCCCCAGGTGTCACGGCTGGATCTGGCCACCCTGGAGGTACGGACATACCCCCTGCTCGCCGACCCGCTCTGCCCGCACTGCGGGCCGGGCGCCGCCGGCCCGGACGCGGACGGCGGTGTGCCGCTCACCCTGGTGAGCCGGCCCAAGCCCGCCCCCGACGTCTACCGGCTGCGCCCGGCCTCCGCGTACCCGATGCCGGTGGCGGCGCTCGCCAACCCCGTCTCCGGCGTACTCGGCGCGGGCACCTGGATCAACGTCACCTCACCCACCACCGCCCCGGTCGCGGGCAGTGTGTTCATGCGCGGGTACGCGGGCCTCACCGACGTCACCTGGAGCGGCCAGGCCAACGGCTTCGACGCCAGCCGCGACCTCGCCTTCCTGGAAGGTCTCGAACGGTACGCGGGCACCCACCGGCGCACCGGCGGTGCACCCGTCGTCGCGGCCTACCGCGACCTCGGCGACACCGCCCTCTCGCCCGCCGACTGCGGCTTCTACCCGCCCGAGACCTACCGTGACGACCCGATGGTCAGCCCCTTCGACCCGGACAGGCCCATCCCCTGGGTCCGGGGGCACTCCCTGCGCGACGACCGCCCGATCCTTGTCCCGGCCCGCCTCGTCCACTACAGCGCGGGCCTCGCCTCCGACAACTTCGTCTTCGAGTGCTCCAACGGCTGCGCCATCGGCGGCAGCCTGGAGGAGGCGATCCTCGGCGGCCTCCTCGAACTCGTCGAGCGGGACGCCTTCCTGATCGCCTGGTACGGCGCCACCCCCCTCACCGAGATCGACCTCGGCTCGGTAAGGGACCGTACGGTACGCACCATGATCGACCGGGCCGCGGCGCAGGGCTACGACGTCCACGCCTTCGACAACCGGATCGATCTCGCCGTACCCGTCGTCACCGGTCTCGCGGTACGGCGTGACGGCGGCCCCGGCACCTTCTCCTTCGGTGCCGGCGCGAGCCTGGACCCGGCGGCGGCGCTGGTGGGCGCCCTCTCCGAAGTGCTCACCTACATCCCGCACCTGCCCCGCCAGGTGACCGAGCGCCGCGCCGAACTGGAGGCGATGGCCGACGACTTCGGGAAGGTGCTGCACCTGAAGGACCACGCCCAGCTCTACGGGCTGCCCCGGATGGCCGAGCACGTCCGCGGCTATCTGGAGCCGTCCGCCGTCCGCCCTGTGGACGAGATCTACCGGAGCTGGGAGGAGCGGCTGCGGCCCCGTACCGGCGATCTGCTCGACGACGTGACACACCTCCGCGACGAACTCGTCCGCGCGGGCCACGATGTGATCGTCGTCGACCAGACCACACCGGAACAGCGCGGGATGGGGCTGTGCACGGTGGCCACCGTCGTCCCCGGTCTGCTGCCGATCGACTTCGGGTGGTCGCGCCGGCGGGCACCGGGCATGCCGAGGCTGCGCACCGCGCCCCACCGGGCCGGGCTGTGCGACCGGGAGCTGACCGAGCGGGAGATCCGTCTCGTGCCGCATCCCTTCCCCTGAGACCCCGTTCCCCTGCCGTTCCCCCGCGAGCCCGACGGGCCGTGGCCCGTCCCCGTCCGGGGCGGCCCCGGTCCTGACGGCCCGGGTCCTGAC